>NZ_JAAHGT010000314.1 GCF_010672385.1 Okeania sp. SIO2F4 | reverse complement strand
ACCTGTTTCAGCATTCCAGACTTTGAGAGTATTGTCCGAAGAACCAGAAATTAGCATTCCTCCACGAGTGACAACTACTGCATTTACCCAACCACTATGACCAATAAAAGTTCGTAAGAGTCTGCCTCCAGGTGGTGTGAGACTAGGCGCTGTTGGTCTTAACCAGGGAGTGAGTTTCCAGGATTTTGCCTGTTGTAGCATTTTCTGAATTTCCGGGATTTCAAAAGATAGCAGTCGTCCCCACAGTTGTCCTGCTAGTTGCGTTTTATCTTCAACTAAGATATGAGATGATAGTTCAATTGCTCCTTGAATTAATTTTAGGGTTTTTAGCTTTTCACTTGATATCCAGACATCGGAGTGCATAACTTCCTCATAATCATTTAGTAGATATTCTACTCCGAATAAATATAGTCTTGATTCTAGAAAATCAAAATCTGTGAGTAAGCGATGTAGTTGTTCTGTATCAGATTCACTGACTAGAAAACCAGGTAAAGTTTCTAAAAGATAACGTTGATCTTCTAGGGGTAGTTGAGCTAAATTTTCTCTAAATTCACCCATTTTTATTTCCTTTAAGTCTTCGGTTGTAAGTGTTAGAATGAAATTGGTATAAGATAAGTTCTTAACTAAGACATGGCATCTTCAATAATTCAAATCCCTTCTTTCTTCTAACTCCTAACTCCTGATTCCTAACTCCTGATTCCTAACTCCTGAATCCTCAATACTAAGCATTTTTATAAACCATTCCTAACAGATTATTTTTGATTTGTTTTTCCATACTTTCAATTTCAATTAATGATTCTACTTCCTGAACAATATCTTTACGGTAGAGGAAATCTTGAAAAGCCGCATGATATATACTGTATACTGGCTTGCCTTCTGTTTGATAAATTCTCAGAAATTGTGCCCATTCATCCAGAATTTCTTGAACTGTCAAGGATATTTCTCCACTAAATTTAGCTAACATTCCACAGGATACAGGTTTACGAGTTTTTGTTAAGAAATAGATGATTTTTAGCTTAGTAACTGGCAATGGTTTAACATTCATTTTCATTCGATGCCAATGTTGGTCATAATATTTCTCTAAACCTTGGGGTAAACTTTCTAAGCTGATATCTCTATAGTTACCTTGCTCAATATCATCAAGTACATATTTTAAATACATGAAATTATTTTCGCTCTTGCTAGCTATAGATTCGACAAATTTTTCTAAAGTTAATCCTCTAGCTTCAATCCATGCTTGAACTGCAGATCGCTTTGTTCTTAGGCGAATGAATAGTTTAACATCTGCCAAACTTTCATTCGGATAGATCATTAAGTCAAAAATTTTCTGTGGTGCCGACACTACTAATGGTAGTGGGTCCGATCTCTTAGTAAGCAGAAAATATACTCTATTGGGTAAGTTTGCTGGTAAATATAGGACATTAGCGGCTCCACTCTGACTACTTAAATCCACTTCATCCAAAGCATCCACTGCTATTATAAGTTTTTCTCCAGGGGTTAGTTGGGTACTAATTTCGTTCAGTAGTTTTGACAGAAAGTTCCCATTGCTGGTATTATCTGGATGTAATGGTAGTTCATAAGGCAAATTATACCTTTCAATTAACTGGGTACACACACTCTTAAGAAAATCTTCAGCCCTAGTTCTACCTTCTGATAATAGATTGAAATAGGCAACACAACCTGTGCGACGTACATATTCAGCAATAATTGTACTTTTGCCTACTCCTGGATCTGCTTCAATGATAAAATATCCTTTGGATTGATTTTGGAGAAAATCTTCAATAGTGTCAAATACAAAACCTCGTCCGAGAAATCCTTCTGTTTTATCCGCTATGAGAGCCGCAAAGTCAGCAGGTATCGCTTGAGATTGCTTCATCTGTTTGCTTAAGAGTGATATTAACTGTTCTAAGTGGGAGTTAGCTCCTCCAATACCTACAATAATTCTGTCAATATCTTGACGGTAGTCTCCCACGAATTGATCTACTCTTTTCTCTATTCTATTGGTGACATCAACCAAACGACTGACGTCTTCTCCTGCTGTGGCTAACATATCGTGGACTAAGGCTTGAAATACTGTGCTTTCTGTTCTCAGTTCGTGGCGAAATTGATGGACTGTAATTGATACTAATCTAGTTTCAACTAAATGAGATAATTCTTTGGGAGCGTGTTTCAGCCATTTATCTTTGCTTTGCAGTCTAGACATTACTGTTTTTGCGATCGCTTGTTCTTCTCCTCCTTGAGGTATATGAGTCATTCTGTGTTTCTGTGTCTGCACTAAATCTAATATAATCAGTGCATCTTTCTCCATTTCTGTTAATCTAGCTTCAATTACAGCTTTGTCTTGTTTCCACTGAGGTAGTTGTTGAGACTCTTTACGAATTACTTGCAAAGCTTTACAATATGAAGTTACTAATGCTGTCTGTATTACCTGATTCTTTTCATCAGCCTTCTTTGCTGCCCATTTACTTACCCAATGCCATGTAACACTGGTTACTTGTTCTAGTCCTGCACCCGCAAACAGGGTTAATATCTCTATGAGCATAGTTTAGTACCCTTAAATTATACCAGATTTAGTGTATATCCTAATAAATTTAGTATCATAACTTAACCTTATTATTTACCACAATTTAATGTTTTTGGAAATAGCGATCGCTACAATTGTTGCTTTTTAGTCCAATTTATAGTAGTTTGCAATTTGATTAGCTATACAGTTCTTGGTTATTTGGATATAAAGGCTATAGTTAATATACCATATTAATTAACAATATATTGTAGTCAAACGAACTTGATTCCATTTCAGTTATCAGTTATTGGTATCTCTGGCTAAATGAAATACGAAAGTTGATTTTTTTTCATCCCCTTAAAAGAGCAGGAGACTTGAGACTTTAATTTTTCCTCAATTAATATGAAATACAAAAAATTCTGCAAATACACGAATCTTCTCATCTCCCTATCAATAGACATCTCCAGAAAATAAATAACGGGACTTAAAGCATTGCATAAAACTAGCTGAATCTTGACAATTTCCCAGAAAAAATTCTTTTTTATCCCTTTTTCCTAAAAATCTATATTCCTGTTGCCTGTTGCTTTATGAAGCTGTTGCCTCTAAGAGCAAGAAGCCTATTATTTTTTGGAGATGTCTAATCTTTGGTAACAAACATTAATGTATTTCAGATAAATATCTAGGCAAAATTAATTTAATACCAATTCCCAAAAATCCAGAAATAATGCGATACTTCTTCAAGACTTCAGTTATAACTAAGAATGTTTTTAAGGATTAGTTTGCAAAGAGCGAGAATATCTGTCGAACCTTACTCCCTACTCTCTAAAATGCTACAATCAAAATTTGACTCAAAATCCCAATCAGTGCAAAATATAGTATTGATTCAGAATTAATAAGATTAGCAAGTTAATGGACATTATCGAATTTTTTAAGCTGAGTGCTGGTGAATGGTTTTCCCAACGCACAATTCACAATTTGGTTTCAGGGGAACTGCAAGCGGGTAAATCAGAAGTGAATTTTGAGATATTAGAAAAAACTGACCCTGCATTAATCAAGTTGTGCGAAAAAAATCAGGTTGACTCCAGTGCAACTGAGTTAATAGGGGTGAAGATTAGCTGGAATGGTACAACTAACAAAGAACAAGTCAAAGATGCAGGTTCAACAATGCTGATACTTATGCCTAATTCTGACGACCCTAACCAAGGTAAATTATTGCAAGACAGAGGAAACGCTAACAGTAATCAATTTAATGGTCGCTACATTATGGGGAGTGATGATGTTCTAACGTTGATTACGGAGTCGGAGGGTTTGTACGCGGAGGAACGTTTCTGGTATTTAATACCTAATTTGCGGTTACGCACCAGTGTGGTTAAGAAACCATTAGGTTTTACTTTGGCTTCTTTTTGCTCGGAAATTCGCCGAGTCAAAAGTTAAATTAGCTCATGTTTGTTTTAATACCTATAAATATAAGGGAGCAAGGAGTAGGGAGATAAAGCATATTCCAGGTATATGAGGTGGAAACATTTAAGACCTCGTATTTAAAGGGTGGGGTTTAAATAAAACTTTTGTGGTGCGGGCATCTTGCCCGCTACTGGTATACCTCACTTATGGAATCAATCAAGGCAGTAACACAAATATGACACCTGATAATTTGGTCAGTTTCTATCAATATAATCCTATCAATAAGGGTAATTTTGTGTGATACGTCTCTCAGTACAGTAAATCAGTTAGGAAAGAATTATGAATTTAGCAACAACAATTCATTCCAATAATTACCAAAAAATTGACTTAGCTGGCTATTGCCATGTCTCTCCTGATTATCTAAAAACTAGAGCAAGAATTAATTATCTGATTCAACGCTATCTTTCCCTAGATATTCTCACAGAAAGGCTATTAGACTTACCTCAACAATTTGAAAATCCTCAACAAAGACCTTGGCAAAAAATTCATTGGCAAGCTATTAATAATAGTCAAATTATTGGTATCGAACCACAACTGTTTTTACAAATAATTGCTTCTGCCGTAGAAATAGAAACTCCCATTCGTTCCTATTCTCAAGAAAGTAGGGCTTATTTACAAAAAGTTCATCCTCAACTTGCTAGATTTATGGGAGGTATATCTGACGAAAATGGGAAAATAATTGAAGTTGGAATTTGGGAAAAAGAAGAACGACAACACGCACCTGTTTTTAGTAAGATTTATCAACAACTTACAGGGGAAAATTTGTCTGTACAACCTAATACTGTTATAGGTTATCAACCTACTGGAAATGTACGGGCGCAAATATATAATCATGGTTTGGGTAGAATTAGTACAGAATGGAGCGCGGCATCAACTTATTTATGGTTAATGTCACATTCTACAGGAGCATTACAAATGGCGATCGCTCAACCTTTACAGGATGAAGTTAATCATTTAGCTAAGTTTTGGGGCATAACAAGATGGGGTTTTAATGATTCTATTTTTCAGCAAGTTATTGACAGTATATCTCGTCTAATTAGATTATTAAATCATCACCAACAAGAACGGTCTTTTGGTCAAAATATTTTCAATTTTTCTCATCTCAAACATGGTATTGAGATTGGCTATACTTTGATGCGGGTAATGATACAAATGTGTCGCTGGAATTATCATATTAAAACTGATGCTTTGAATCAAGTTTTTGGTGGTAGCTCTATCGATCTATTCAAAAAGAGAGGGAAGATTTGGTGTTAGGGGGACCGGGAGATCAGAAAATCAGGATATATGCAAAAAAACTTACCGAGAAATTGTGGGTATGCGCCTCCCCTTTTAAGGGGAAAAAGCGGTCGTTTGCGCAGCATTCCGAAGGATGGGATGGCGAGGAAACCTTGCCATATCCAATCGACCAAGAGAAGAAAAAATTTTTCCTTTGAATCAATCCTATCCGTTTTCAAGAAGAGGTAATTATTAATTATTAATTATTAATTGTTGAAAGTCTTTTTCATGATTAGTAGACCACAAAGTAGGGAAGTTTCATGGAACTTCCCTACAGGTTATTGTTTTAGCAAAAAATTGGGTCTAAATCCTCGCCCTTCTAGGGCGACTTTTTAGTTGATTTTAGATGTCAATTCTCATTTTCTTGCTCAATTTCTTTGGAAGGCGATCGCAAAGCTTGACTATTTTTGATAACTGCTTTGAGTTTAGTATAAAAATCAGTGTGTTTTATCTTATACTGATTTGGTTGTACTGGGACTTGCTGCTGCACCAAATTTTGAACTTTATTTTTTGAGTTTGGTTCAAAGGGGTTTGAGGGTGGGGAAACAAATTTAGAATGCTCTGGTGGTTTCTCTTCTAAAAAGGTAGGGTTTGTTTTTGTTTGTAAAGATTGAGTATCTATCTGAGTTGCCAAATTTGTGAGAACATTTCTAGTGATAATATTTTGAAATTCAGAGTTGAAATGATAAATAGGCTGACCACGACGTTCCCATAATGTCAATATCTGCTGAACAGAGATAGCCTTGTAACGTCCAAGATATAATGCTTCAATAACTGCTAAAGAAAGCCACTCGACTTGATAGTTGTTCTGCCAACGAGCAATAAGTTGCTCGGAAGTTTCACCACCAAGGTCAAAATCATACTTTGTTAACAAAGCCTCTGCTAAAGCAGATATTGATGGCTCTTCTGTCATTGGTGCAACGTTTAACCTCCTCAAATCAGTTAGATCGATTAACTAGAGCATAGTATAGCATTACCTTTGACAGTGAAGGCAGTTGCCTGCAAAGCACGAATCATAATATTTCGTGCGCCATTTATATCTCTTGAAATCACAGTTTGACACTTGGGGTAGGCTTTGTTGCACAAAGAGAGCAAATAGGATAAAAATAACAGTGTGTGGTACAATAAACCTACACCAAAGTAGATATGAGTAAATCCAAGTCCAAGTCTAAGTCTAAGTCTAAGTCCAAGTCCAAGTCCAAGTCTAAGTCTAAGTCCAAGTACCTCCTCAGCAACTGGTCAGAGTATGATGATTCCTTAAAACAGAGAGGGAGTTTGACATTTTGGCGGAGCATCTAATACCAATGCGCGATGTAGCGGCAGCTATATCGCCACTTTCATGCAACAAAGCCCTAAATTTATATAAATTAGTCCGGAAGAATCCCAAGGGGTTTACGCGCTGTCAATACCGTATAAATATTTTCTCCTTGAATGGAAGTTGGACAAACTGAAATAAAACCGGCTGTTGTCAGCCAGTCTACTAGCATTTTTTCTGTAATAAGTAAGCTGTAAACTGTTAAACAGGTTGTTTCTTTTTCAACTGTATTGTATTGATCCCATCGTCTAATTCCTGACTGTACATCGTTTACAAATACCCAATGAATGTGACATTCCTTGCTATCGACGACACCTTCTTTTTGAATCACGTAAATTCCAGCCGATTCAAACGAACTTTTATCAACAAGAAGAACTCCACCCGGACGTAAAACTTTAAAAAACTGAGCTAAAGCTTTCTGAATAATGACTTTAGCTTTTTCAGGATCGCAGATTTGATTAACAGACCAAGATACAGCATATGGTAATGAATTTCCTCTACAGATGACCATATCGTAGGAACCAGGAACAATAACACTATCTAAGTATTCCCAAGATACTTGAGTACAGGGCATCGAGGCTACAAAGTCATCATTTTCTTTAATCTGGGCTTCTACTTGCTCCTTCATAAAAGCATTGTAGTCATTATAAGCAATATCCCACCCTTTCCGACGCAGTTCAATAGCAGGAAAACCATTGCCTCCAGAAACATCCACTACACTTTCTATGTGATTTTCTTGCATAAATGCTGATAAACCAGCTACCAATTCTTCCTGATTCCAAAGAAGTTTGCATCCTAGTCTCCAATGATTGGCGAGCAATTGTTCCGTTCTACTAAACTTACCCAAACTTACCCATGCAAGAATTGCATGAGCTTTGGAGCTAGCTTCCTGTTTCCCAGAAGACCACTGACCGCAGTCTGCAACTTATCTTCGAGAGCAGGCTTGAAATCGGTGGGAACTCCACCTACTGACGTGCATAATTTTCTAAGTTCACAGCAGCGTTAAAATCTCTGTCTGCCTTTAACCCGCAGTTCTCACACTCGTATAGTCTAACATTTAACGGCATTTTATGTTGATGCCCGAGCGCGAGAACATATTTGAGAACTTGGATAAAATCTAGGAGCTATCACTAGCTGGCTTCCATACCATTCACACTTGTATGCTAGTTGACGCTTGAACTCATAAAACCCACAGTCTGCTATCGCACTTGCTAGTTTGTGATTTTTCAGCATTCCACTGACATTGTCATACTTCTATCACTATGGTGCTGTGGTTTAAAGCTCGCCCATGTTGTGAGTTTATGAAGTGTGTCAGCTCTGATATCAGCTACTTTTTTGTGAAGTTTGCTTAGTCTTTTGATCGCCTTGAGTCTGTTTTTTGAGCCTGGCTCTTTTTTGTTGACACGGCTGTGGTAACGACTTAATTGTTTTTGAGCTTGTTTGTAGGCTTTGACATTAGGGTAAGTTGTTCCATCGCTACAGGTAGCTAGGGTGTTTATACCTAGATCTACACCAAGAACACCTCGTTTTTTAGGAGGCGAATTAGATACTGATTCCAAATCATATTTAAAGCTGATATACCAATTATCTGCACGTTTTGATATGGTAACATTTTTGACGGGCACAGATGGTAAGATTTCATAAGTTTTTACTATTCCTATTCTTGGTAGTTTGATGTAGTTTCCTTGAATAATTTTGATACTTCCTTCTAAATAGAAACTATCTTTTTTCCCTTTTTTCTTAAAGTTCGGAAATCCACGTTTAGGAATAGTCAAAAAGTTTTTAAATGCCCTGTCTAAATCTCTTAAGGCTTGCTGGGGGGCACACTTTGATACTTCATAATACCAAGTATTTTCACTTTTTACTTCAGCAATTAAACGTTTGTGTAAAGTGATGGCACTAGGACGTTTCTTGGTTTCCTTGTATTCAGAAATGCAAGTAGCTAATCCCCAGTTATAAGCATGACGAGCTGTACCTGCGTGCGCAAGCAAGTATTGTTTTTTGTTTATTATTAACTTTTAGTTTGGTCTTGATTGATTGCATTTGAATTGGTAAGTCATAAAAAAAAGTTTTTGACAATGCTAAGGATGATGTTAATTTATCATAGCAGATAGCAAGTAAATTTTCAATATTTCTTAAAGTTTGTCTAATTTTGTCCAATTATTCGGCTTCAGTAGTTAGCCCTAATTTATAACTCAATTTAATGCCGAACAGTTGTTACTTATACCGTTTCACTGAAGTCAGAAGTCAGAAGTCAGAAATTAGATTCGATCGACTAAAAACTCCGATCGGATAATAGTTTCGGGCAACTATTTGACATTTAAAGTTGGAAACTATTTGTGACATCCCTAAAGTGAATTGGTATTACTCAGAACTCCTACCTCCTCTATAATTCCCACTTCTCCTGACTCCTGACTCCTGACTCCTGACTCCTTCTTCAAGTTACCTAACCACACCACCACCAACAGGTCGAACATCTTCCCCAGAGAACGGGGTTGTACCACCTTGCCAGTTGAAGTCACTGATCCGGAGGCTCAATGTACCAGTTCGTCGTCTAGGACTAAAACTTAATACTACCCCATAAGTACGACGACTATATTCTAATGTAATTCTATCGTCAAGGATATCACCATTTTCTAAGTTGATACCACTCTGATAGCCAGCCCGAAAACCTTTATAAATCTGTTGGACGAAACCAAATAAGAGGACATTTGTATCCTCTACCCGGTCAAAGAAAAAAGGTGACTGACCACTCAGACCAGTCTGACTATAAGTTAAGTTAAATCCGGTATAATCAAAAAAGTCTCTGGAAAAATGCCCAAACTGCCCAGTAAAGCCAATACTCCCACGCACAAAAGATTGGTCTTCATCATTACTATAAAGGCTAGTAGCACCTGTAAGTCCTAACACCATTTGCACAAACGGAACTACTGGTTTGCTGGTATATCTCAAACCCTGAGTCGGGGTAGCGGGTAATGGTTCACCACTCCAGATAGTTAGTGGGTATCTCAGAGACACTACACTCTGGAAACGACCTAGGTCTGCTCGCGATCTAGGGTCGCTATCATCATCATAGTCATCATCGGGTAGTGGTTCAAATGGTTGC
>NZ_JAAHGT010000313.1 GCF_010672385.1 Okeania sp. SIO2F4 | reverse complement strand
AAAATGTGATTTTACTCAGATGAAGGTTGGAGACAACCTCTCTGAGGTACAGTATTACTCTGTGACAGAAGTGCTAGAAGATGAGCTGGTGCTGACAAATGAGAGAGGGTATCCAATAAAAGTGGCCAAGGGTATCGTAGAAGAAGGTATGTATTCCGCCCAACAATACGAGAAAGAGCAAAAGGTAAGCCGTACAGAGTTATGTGAGTTGTTGGAGGGTGCAGGAGATATTGTATTTACTGTCAACTTTCGCAAGAAAATCAAAGAAGAAGATGTCTTAGAGGCAGTTTTATCAACCCTGAAAGGACAGGAGTTAACCAGTCCACAAGCAAAAAAGCAGTTGAAAGCCACTCTTAAGCAAGCGCTTCAAGGGGAGGAACGCACACTTGTTGGGTATCTCTTACAGACGGAGCCAAAGATGGGACGCAGCCAAGTGATCGATCTGGAAGCTGAAGGAGACCATCGAACTCGCCTTGTGGATCATCGCACTATTAACTGGCTCATCCTCAAGAATATCAAATATTTACAAAAGTAAGGAATAATGCTTATGGCTACTTCAAAATAGCGCTTTTCAAACTCATCTCTAGTTAAGGGATCGCCATTTTCTCAAGATATTATTTTAGTTGTTTTCATAAGTTTTAAAGACAGATAAAAAATCACAACAATAAAGATTATAAAATTGCTAAAAAATCGACCTAATTTACCAATTGATAATGGATAATTAATTAAAATACTAAACTTTGTAATAAACTTTTTTTTTAGAGAAGAGAAATGTAAAACTTTTCAATTTAATACAAAATTTTTCAAACTAAATAGTTATCAATTATTCATTATCAATTATCCATTATTCATTCTATCTTCAACCATCATCCGCACAACATCTGGCATTTTATAATGTGCTTTCCATCCTAATTTTTGTTCAGCTTTAATTGGATTTGCTCTACCTACAGAAATATCAGTAGGGCGATATAAACTCTCATCTACTTCTACATAATCCTGCCAATTTAATCCTACAGAAGTAAAAGCTTCAACTACAAAATCTTGCAAAGGATAACTTTCTCCAGTGGCAATTACATAATCATCTGGTTCATCTTGCTGCAACATTAAAAACATTGCTTCTACATATTCTGGTGCCCAACCCCAATCTCTTTGTACTGAAATATTTCCTAAGTGTAATTTCTCCTTACTACCTTGAGCAATTTGACAAACAACTGAGACAATTTTTTGAGTTACAAAACGTTGTGGTCGGAGAGGAGATTCGTGATTAAATAAAATTCCAGAACAAGCAAATAAATTATAAGCTTCTCGATAATTTGCTACTTCCCAAAAAGCCGCAGATTTAGCAACAGCGTAAGGACTTCTTGGGCGAAAAGGAGTAATTTCTGTAGCAGGTTTACCACCTGTATCGCCAAAACATTCACTCGAACTGGCATTATATAATTTAATTTTTGCTCCAGTAAATCGAATTGCTTCTAATAAATTTAAGGTGCCAGTAGCGATACTTTCTAATGTTTCTACAGGTTGCTGAAAAGATAGACCTACTGAACTTTGACCAGCTAGATTATAAATTTCATCTGGCTGATATTTGGTTAATATTTGTAAGACACTTCTAAAGTCATTTAAAGACATGGAGTCTAACTTTATTTGGTCACGAATACCTAAACGAGATAAGTTTTTAAAAGTAGACATTTGAGCATCTCTGGAAGTGCCACAAACTTTGTAACCTTTTTCTCGTAATAATTTAGCTAAGTAGGAACCGTCTTGACCGGAAATTCCTGAAATTAATGCTGTTTTCATAATCTTTAAGGAAGAAGGAAAAATGGGTAAATGGTAGGGTCTAATTTTATAGATAATTGTTGGTTTTAAGCAAAAGTTTCTGGAGTAAGTTCACTTTTTTTTTGAGGAAGATTTTAGGTAGTAGGTTCAATTTTCGCCCTTGTATTCAACTGAAAGAAGGTGTTATACCAAGGGTGATAAATGTTTGCTACAAATATTTGGAGTGTTTCTAGTAGTCAATAGTCAGTAGTCAGCTAGAAAGAGCTTCTTATTATCATTTTTTACCCTGAAATAATTCTATTAGAGTACGCTATACATCTGACTTAAACTATTTTAGTTTACCAAATTATTCACGCCACATTCTTTTTTCATGCATGGTATTAAGTGGAACGATAAGTAACCGATAACTTAAGACATAAAATCTACAACCTTCTTCAATAAATTGTAAGTGAGGTGTGAAGTTTAATAACCCAATTGCTCAAACAAGTCTTCTACATTTATGACTTAGTACTTACCACCGAAGGAAGGGTAGGGACTATAAATATAGATATAGTAATTCTTAGATGAATGAGCTAAAGTAACAACAGTGAGTAAACAAATTACGAATATTCTTTTCATAGCATTTATCATGGAGATGAAGTAAATTAGACTTCTTGCAGAAGTAAGTCAAAAGTAAAAAGTAATAGAAACTGATTATTTATTTACTATAACGTAATTTTACTTTGACTTTAGCAAAAGGTCTATTATACATTCCCAGATTTTCTATGGCCTGTTGACTCAAATCACAAATTTTATACCGCATTTAATTGAAAAACTCTATTATATTTTATCAATCTGGGATTGTTTCTGCGAGAATTTTTGCTAGATTTTTGATATGAGCTGCATAGTTTGTTGTATTTTGATTGGGTAATATTTTTTCCTGCTTTTCTAGTTTTAATTTGGTTTGTTCTAGTTCTGTTTGAGTTTCTTGAAGTTGGGATTGATAGGTATTGATTTGCTCCTGATGTTTAGATAACTGAGATTGAGATTGTTCTAATTCTGCTTGTACTTCATCTAGTTGGAATTGAGTAATTTCTAATTCTTCTCGCCTATCATGTAGTTCGGAGTGAGATTTATCTAATTCTGTTTTAATATTTTGTAGTTGTGATTCGGCATTTTTAGCTTTTTCTTGATTTTGCTGAATTTGAGATTCAGCAGATATTAATTTTTGGGAAACTTCATCTTTGTGAAATTTAATATTTTCTAATTCTTGCCGAGTTTGCTGTAGTTTTAATTCGGCATTTTTAGCTTTTTCTTTGCTTTGCTGAAGTTTAGATTGGGATTGTTCTAATTCTCCTAATATTTGGTCTCGATGAGATTGGATATTTTCTAATTCTGTTTGAGTTTGCTGAAGTTGAGATTGAGTAGATGCTAATTTTTGAGAAAGTTCGTTTTTCTGAGATTGACTATTTTCTAATTCTGCAGAAGTTTGCTGAAGTTGAGATTGAGTAGATACTAAATTTTGAGAAAGTTCATCTTTCTGAGATTGACTATTTTCTAATTCTGCGGAAGTTTGCTGGAGTTGAAATTGTATCTGCTGAAATTGTTCATCAGATGAAACACTTTTCCCTACTTCATCAATATCTATATCCCGAAAAACTGGTGTGCTATTCCAAGGTTCAAAAGGTATAAGTTTTGCTGTCGGAAAGTGGGGGCGAAAGAAATATTTTCCTGTTTCATTTAATAGACAAGCAGCAAAAGCAAAGGGAGTATTAGAAATAGCAACAAAATCACACTTACTCAATAAGAAAAAATTCAGATATTCTAAATTAACTTCTACCTCCAAGTCTCGAACCGTTATAGGATTATATTCAGCAAAATAAATCAGCGGTATTTCCTCTAAATTATCACTGGCAATAAATAAAACAGGTTCCTCTAAAGTTTCCCATAAACCATGTAACCAAATTTTATACCATTCACTAGGAGCAACAACAGCATTATTATTTTCATCTGAATCTGAATGTACTTCTAAATGTAAACCAATGATATTTTTTCCACGAGAGCACAACTTTTCCCAGGCAAATTTTACTTGAGCTTCTATTTCTGCTACAGGTTGAAACAAAGAACAAAAATATTCTTTGTGGGTCGCATAATACCTAGTGTGATATAAAAACTCTCCCTGAATATCGACATTTTTCCCAACTTCTTCATTACTAGGAAAAATTTCATTATTATTCTCAACAACTACAGGCAAATCTTCATAAATTTCTCTATCTTTATGCCCAAATAACTCTTGACCTAACCATGGAGGAGTCTCTACAGATAACCCATTTTCTTGAGCATATATTTTTAAGAAAGCATACTGAAAAATTTGATTCCCCAATCCAGTATTTTTGCCAAGAGTAGACATACTCACTACTTGTTTTCTCACATAAAAAGCATCTCCCCAAGATGGGTGAAAAGGTTTTGCCACTGCTACCATACCAAAACCAGTCTGTGCTAAAAATTCATCAATTTTTTCTGCTAAAGCACAACCTTCATAGAGTTCCTCATAATTAACTTTGGTGTAAACTGCATCTATATATTTAAGTAGATTAGTTGCTCCTTGTAATGCTAAAAGTTCTGCTCCTTGAATATCTAAGTTAAGGATATTAAAATCTGTTGGAGAAAGCTCTAATTCTTGTAGCAAAGTATCCAAAGTTTTTGACTCAACAGTAAGTTGATGAGTTTCTTGAATATTGGGATAAATATCTCGATAATGTTTCAAGGGAAAAATGGAACTACTTTGCCCCATTGAGTTGACATATAATTTGACTTTGCCATTTTGATTACTAATAGCATAGTTAACAACTTCCACATCGAGAGATGCTGTGGCGATATTTGCTTTTAACCTTTCAAATACTGTTGGGTTAGCTTCAATAAATATAATTTTTGATATGCCTAAAGTTTGATAAAGTTTGATATCTTTACCATCATAAGCACCGACATGAATAATACCTCTGGGGGAGACTGAGTTTTGTAAACAAAGGTTCTTTAAATCTAATTTCATTGGTCACTTCAGTTATCAGTTAACAGTTATCAGTTCTCAGTACCTCCTGGCTGAATTTTATTTTTTTATCCCCTTGAAAGGGCAGGAGGTTTGAAACTTTATTTTCTAGTCAGAATACTCAAATAGTTTGTGATTGAATTTATGTAACTGGAATTGCTGAATAATACTACCTTAAAATTAGGTAGTTTGAGAAACAATTACAGAAAAAATTTTTGATTCTTTTGGTTTCCCAGATTTCTGATATGGTCTGCATAGCTTGTTGTATTTTGATTCGTTATAGCAATTGCCATCTTTAAGTAAGGTACAAAATTTATTTGTTTTAGGGATTAGGGATTAAGAAGTAGTAATTCGGGAAAGAGGGAATAGAAAAAAAAGAAAAACAACTGTACCTCAGTAACTTGAGAAACACTATGGTTTTTTTGTGTTTATAGTTTGAAATTTCTTTCTAGTTCTGTTTGAGCTTGTGAAAATTGGTATTCCCTGATATTAATATTTAGTTTATATAGCTAAGAAAGAATTGGTTAGGAAATAAACTGATGATGAATCTTAGATTAGGAAATGTTTTTCTAACTTTTCCTTGTTCCCTTTTCTCTGTTCCCTGCTATAGGTATTCAGGTATCAGTTTCATAACCTCAGCTTTCCAAATAAGTATTGAGAGACTCAGGCAAAATTAAAAGTATGGGTTAAGGGATCAAAGCTAATCTTAACTATCCATAATCAATCAAGTCTATGATTAATTTTAACTGTTGAATACTTATTTCAGTTATTTTTGATTCAAGTGAGATTGAGGATTTTTTAAATTCATTGTGTACAAGCTTTATATAGTTTTTTATTCATAATTTTTAGCTTTTTATTATTATAACAATTAGGAATCATTTGTGATAATTTTACTGTTCTTTAAAAGCATAGAATATAGCAGTTATTATATTCATAAGATAGTTTTTTTATTCTTCTCTGTTACCAGTTAAGTGTTCCCGAAAATTATCCACTATCTCACAACTTAAATCATATTGCTATAGAATGGAATAATGACTCATTCAAGGGAAGGAGTTGAGGTTAAATTAAGTATTTTTTTTTCTTAAATATTCTAGATATATCTGAATATATAGGATATTGGTAAGAGAAATCTAAACTCGATATTCTCCTGCACATATTGTTAATTAATTACTCCTTAATCACAAATATAGTATGAGATATTGTTTGGAATGTTCTTAATAAATAATTTTTGAATGTGCAATATATTTTAGCTTAATATGGTAAAGCATGAAAAATCAATACTTAATTCTGAATGTGATAGAAAAACACCAAAAAGCAACAGAATATTTGGTTTTGGGTAAATTTGATGTAGCGATCGCTCTATGTCATCAAATTATAGAGGTAAAACCAGATTTTATTGCAGCTTATCAAACGATAGGAAATGCTTGGGAAATTCAGGGAAATTTAGAAGCTGCCCTGAGTTGGTATACTCAGGCATTAAAAATTCAGCCTAATTTGCCAGAATTATACAAAATTATTGGTAATTTATATTCTAAACAAAAACAGTGGGATGAGGCGATCGCTTGTTACGAAAAAGCAATTAAACTAGAACCGACTTTAACAGAGATATATGAAAAGTTAGGGCATATTTTTCAACAGCGTTATCTGGAAAATTTACAAGCAGCACTTAGTAATTATCGTCTAGCAATAGATTATTCTCCGGAGGATGAAAGTTATTATCATAAGTTCTTAGAAATTCAGCCTTATAATCCAGAAATATGTCGGCAATTGGCTCATACTTTATTTAGCAAAAATAAACTGGGGTCGGCAATTATTTTTTATCAAATTGCTTTAAGAACAGAACCAGAAAATCCAGAAATTCATTTTAATTTAGGCAAAATATTGACAAAAAAAGGTTATCTTGAGCAAGCAATCTCTGAATATAAACTTGCCTTGGAAGTCGAGAAAAATCATCCAGATATTTATCTACAACTTGGCATAGTTTTGGCAAAACAAGAAAGGTTTTCAGAAGCGATCGCCTCCTATCGCCGTACTATTGAAATTAATCCTAAGTCAGATTTAGCTCATAATTATTTAGGAGAAACTTTAACAAAAATAGGAGAGTTGGAAGAAGGAATTTATATGTTTCAGCAAGCAATAAATCTCAATCCAAGCTCACCTGTATTTCAGAAAAATTTGGGTGATGCTTTAGCAAAGCAGGGAAAAATAGATGCAGCAAGTGCAGCTTATAGTCGCGCTATTGAATTAGAATGTGTTAATGCCTAAATCTATACCTATTGAATTCTCAGACTAGGGTTGAAGTATTTTTTTGTTTCGCTTTTCCCTAGCTCCACCCTAAATTTTGCTTCTCAAACCACTACCTATATATTTGGCGCGCCAGTCGAGTAGGCAAATATTTACTAAGTCTGGAAAACCAGAGAATGGAAATATTTTTCTGTTCAGCTTTTGCCGACTTTCATCCTAAATTTTGCTTCTCAAACCACTACCTATATATTTGGCGCGCCAGTCGAGCAGGCAAATATTTACTAAGTCTGGAAAACCAGAGGATTCAAATATTTTTCTGTTCAGCTTTTGCCGACTTTCATCCTAAATTTTTCGACTCAAACCACTACCTATATATTTGGCGCGCCAGAAAATGGAAATATTTTTCTGTTCAGCTTTTGCCGACTTCCACCCTAAATTTTGCTTCTCAAACCACTACCTATATATTTGGCGCGCCAGTCGAGTAGGCAAATATTTACTAAGTCTGGAAAACCAGAGGATTCAAATATTTTCTGACTCCGCTTTTGCCGACTTCCACCCTAAATTTTGCTTCTCAAACCACTACCTATATATTTGGCGCGCCAGTCGAGTAGGCAAATATTTACTAAGTCTGGAAAACCAGAGGATTCAAATATTTTTCTGTTCAGCTTTTGCCGACTTCCATCCTAAATTTTGCTTCTCAAACCACTACCTATATATTTGGCGCGCCAGTCGAGTAGGCAAATATTTACTAAGTCTGGAAAACCAGAGGATTCAAATATTTTTCTGTTCAGCTTTTGCCGACTTCCATCCTAAATTTTGCTTCTCAAACCACTACCTATATATTTGGCGCGCCAGTCGAGCAGGCAAATATTTACTAAGTCTGGAAAACCAGAGGATTCAAATATTTTTCTGTTCAGCTTTTGCCGACTTCCACCCTAAATTTTTCGACTCAAACCACTACCTATATATTTTCCGATTGGCGTAGCATTAATTTCTGAAAATTGGTCTAATTTATCTCTCAACTATTCCCATTATCTTTCATTTTCTGATAATACTTTTGTGCAGTTTGCATCCAAGCTTTTACTTGAGATTCTAGCCAAGATTTTTCGGTCTCTAAAGCAGAATTTTTTTGCTCAAGATTATCCACCCAACAATGTAATCTCTGAGAATCTTCTTGTAGTTGAGATTTACCTTTTTCCAGATTTTTAACCCAAGCACTATATGTATTAACCTCAGATTTGAGACGAGAATTTACTTGCAATATTTCTTGTATTCTACTGCCTAACTCCTGCACAGAAATACCTAATTTTCCTGATCTACCTCGCCAACTTTCGAGCAACTCACATAACTTTAACGCCTCATCAAAATTTCCCATTTCCAAATGACGATAAATTCGATAATAACTCACCCATTTAACAGTTCGAGATAACACCTCAGTTTCCCAATCATTCAATTTTGAGTCTGATAAATTTAAACTATCAATTAAATTACTACAGATTTGTAAATGTTCCTGAACCTGATAAAAATCATCAAAACTGTGAGTTTTATTTCCTTCATGCCATCGATAATATCCCAAGATTTCTTTGACAAAATATAAATCGGTAACCAAACCAATTCTTAACCATAATTCTAAATCTGCAGCAAAAGCATAATTGTCATTAAATTTCCCGCCAACTTTCTCTAAAACCTCTCGTCTTATCAATACAAACGGGCAACAAATAGGATTAGCTTCTCCCAAATTTTTCCTTACCCATTCCTCACCATTCACTAAGCTATCCTCGGCATAATTTGCCCAATCCCAATTAAGATAATTATTCTCACTATCCACCACCATAATAGAGGAAGTAACTAAACCGACATTTTGGTATTTGTCTAGAATTTTTACCTTTTGCTCTAAATTTTTTGGCAACATCACATCATCCTGAGCAAAGACAGTAATATATTCTCCAGAAGCAGATTCTAAACAACGATTCCAATTAAGAAAAAGTCCTAAGTTTTGGGAATTTTGTAAGTATCTAAGTCTACTATCTTTTTCCAGATAACTCCTAATAACTTCTGGAGTATTATCAGTAGAACAGTCATCGGAAATAATTAATTCAAAATTTGTAAAGGTCTGTTCAAGAATACTGTCTATTGCTGGAGTGAGAAATTCTCCAGAGTTATAAGTAGGTAAACAAACAGTAACTTTAGGAAAATTGTTTATGGGCATTTAATCTAATAGTAATATTGTTTGTAAGTATCTAAGTCTACTATCTTTTTCCAGATAACTCCTAATAAATTCAGGAGTATTCTCTGTAGAACAGTCATCAGAAATAATTAACTTAAAATCTGTAAAGGTCTGTTCAAGAATACTGTCTATTGCTGGAGTGAGAAATTCTCCAGAGTTATAAGTAGATAAACAAACAGTAACTTTCGGAAAATTGTTTATGGGCATTTAATTTAATAGTAATATTCGAGAAATACCGCATTATAGCAAAGGCAAGCAAGAAGGAAAAAAGAAGAAGCAAGAATGAGAAAAATTTCATATATAGCAGTTACCATTATTGTTAGGAAATTCTCGCTCCTATCAAACTTATTCATAGCAATAGTTTAACTTTTAACTTTAGCTATATAGCAATCCTAAAT
>NZ_JAAHGT010000312.1 GCF_010672385.1 Okeania sp. SIO2F4 | reverse complement strand
TCGGAAGCAGAACCTTTGTACCTCCAAGCCATCGAAATCGATAAAATTGCTCTGCCTCCTAATCATCCCTCCCTTGCCACTCGCCTCAACAACCTAGCAGGATTATATAAATCTCAAGGGAAATACTCGGAAGCAGAACCTTTGTACCTCCAAGCCATAGAAATCGTCAAAATTGCCCTGCCAGCTAATCATCCCTCTCTTGCCATTGACCTTAACAACATGGGAAGGTTATATGAATCTCAAGGGAAATATGAAGCAGCAGAACTTTTGTACCTCCAAGCCATAGAAATCGTCAAAATTGCCCTGCCAGCTAATCATCCCTCCCTTGCCACTCACCTCAGCGACCTAGCTATATTATATGAATCTCAAGGGAAATATGCAGCAGCAGAACCTTTGTACCTCCAAGGCATAGAAATCGTCAAAATTGCCCTGCCAGCTAATCATCCCTCCATTGCCATCCATATCAACAACCTGGCAAAATTGTATGCTTCTCAAGGGAAATATGAAGCAGCAGAACCTTTGTACAAAGAAGCACTGGATATTTTAGAGGAAAAATTAGGAGAGGAACATCCCCATACTAAAATTGTGCAAGAAAATCTCCAACATTGTCGGCAACAACAACAGAGCTAGACAAGGAGGGTGGAGTGTGTGGGGATATCAAATCTTGTCTGCTCAGTTTTGCTGATAACTGATAACTGAAAAGCTCCTTGCTTATGATTTCAGAACAGAAGTTACAATTACCGTAATAGTAGCGCTAGCAATTAGAGTAAAAGTAGAATGTAGGTTGGGTAGAACGGAGTGAAACCCAACAAAACCTGACTATTGTTGGGTTTCGTTCCTCAACCCAACCTACTCCCTAAGTATATCTTAGCAAAAAGTCAGACCTTATGTCAATTTTTCTTTGAAGCGATCGCTATTTTAGTCAGAGAAAGGAGCTATATTGCTGATTTTTCCGAGATTGATATTTTATTCATCTATTGTACAATAGTTAGGGCTTGCTTATTTAATCTCAAACTATTTACAGATAAAGGTTTTAGGCTTTTTAGAACCAAAAAAATACCTGCTTTTCCGTAGATTGATGTTTTATTCATCTATTGTCCAATAGTTAGGGTTGGCTGATTAAACCTCAAACCATTTACAGGTAAAGGTTTTCTTGTCTGCTCAGTTTTGCTGATAACTGAAAAAGAGCGATCGCTCCTGATTATGTTAAAATAAACAACATTAAATTATCAACAATATATTATGTCAATTACAATCAACCTAACACCAGAATTAGAAGCACGACTCCAGGAAAAAGCAACTCAACAGGGACAAGATATTTCCGTAGTTGCCAGCGAATTACTTGCCAGAGTTTTAGACTGGGAAACTGCCGATACCGAAGCAGCTATTAAAGGTATTCAGCAAGGATTAGATGATTTTGAAAATGGTCGATTTAGTTCTTTTGATGAATTTGCTGAAGCGCAACGTCATAAATATAATTTATAGCTTTAAACTAAACCTAAAACTATTAGTTGTATTCGTTCCCTATTCCCTATTCCCTATTCCCTATTCCCTGACTAATGACATATCAAATAGAAATTTCCAGCGTTGCAAAAGCAGAAGCAGATAAAGCATTTCAATGGTTATGTCAAGTGGCACCAATTGAAACAGCAAGAAATTGGTATCAAGAGCTATTAAAAACTATTGAATCTCTGTCAGAAATGCCTAGACGTTGTCCTTTAGCACGGGAAAATAACTACTTCAGCAAAGAAATTCGGCAACTTCTCTATGGTAGGGGGCGTAATTCATATCGAATTATTTTCACTATTGTAGAAAGTCAAGAAGTTTCGATTGTTCGGATTCTTCATATTCGCCATGTTGCACAACAAACAATTGGTGAGAGTCAAGATGAGACAGATAGTGGAAAAGGATAACTGATAATTGAAAAAGAGCGATCGCCTAATTATAGAATTTACTTTTAATTCTAAATTAAAATTCTTTTCCTCAATTAAACAACTCCATAATCAGTATATTCCCGCATTTCAGGAGCTTGAAATCCCAGAACAATATCTTCTTTTGGTACTCCTTGCTCCACAAGTTTTTGAGCAATTCTCATTTCGGTCATATTTTGCTCTATCCAAATCTTTTCTCCTTTAATATCCAAATGTAAAACACAACCATAAGCTCGCCGATAACCATCCCATCCCACATTCATAACCATGTAATGGTCTTGTTTTGTATCAAAAACCGTGTAAGAATCTATCTGACCATTTGCTATAGGAATAGCAGCATAAACTGTTAATAAAGACTGAATAATATTACGATAAGATTCTAAGGTATCCATTGTACAATTACCTCCTGTATTGGGTCATAAATAATTAGTTTTATTTCATATCTTTCTAAAGATATTTGGGCAAATTCCCGCTTAAAAAAAGTATTATAAGTAAGCACAGGTATTGCTAAATATAAAATTCGTGTTGGTTCACTAATTTCTAAAGCTAACCGATAATTCAAGAACTGTCCTAAAGCACCATGGTAATCTGTCAATGGCGAATCACTCAAAAAACTTTTAATCTCAACTGCAATTTTTTCTTCACCACGCTCTGCTGCTAATAGTTGTTCTGCACCTAAATCAATTTCAAATTTAGTTCCACCTACTTCCAGTAGCAGGGGATCGTCGGTTATCTGCCATTCCTCCTTTTCCAAAGCAATTCTAACTACAGCATGAAATTTATCCTTAGCAGCCATTTTTTCCCTTCTCTAATTTATTTTATTATTATGGTTCAATTGTAATACCTATTTGCTATTCCTTATTTCCAGTATGTTTCAAATAATAAGGAATTAATATTAGTATTAAACGCCAAAAATGAGGGAAATTCAGTTTCTTGATACTCAAATTTTACATCATCTAATGCGTTGGTATAAACCTTAGCCAATATTTCTTCTAAATAAGGTTTGAGACTAGGAGAATCTGTCAACAATTCTTTGATTTTTCGCCTTTGTTCTCTAATTGTAAGTTCCCATCCCTGAAAATTTTCAGGACTATTAACATACATTCGCTTCAGAATATGAGTCAGCAATACTGTTAATCGACTATTCAATTCTCGACGTTCACTTCTCCCCAAAGTTTCAATCTCCTCAATCAGATTTTCCCAGTCTAAATTTTCTATATCTTTAGCTTTTAGTTTAGCAGCAGTATCCTCACACCACGCCAGAAAGTCACGTTCATATAAAGTATCTATTTTTTGCAATTTATGACTCATATTTTACCTCTTTATTTATTATGTTTTGTTAGTAAATGGAAATGGCATATGAATGGGAGCGATCGCCTAGTTATAGAATTTACTTTTAATTCTAATGGGAATTAATTATCAATTATCCATTATCCATTGATAAAGTGAGGATACCAGCTTTTTTATCAACTACCAACCGCCTATCTTCCAGCCAAGGCAAACCGATTAAAATCTCTGGTATTCCATCACCAACAACAACAGGAACCTTCATTTCTTGACCGTCAAAACAAACTGAACCTTGGTACAAATTAAAAGTTGCTACTCCCAATGCTGTCCGCCTTTCTTCTTGTTCTTGAAAATGCCATCCCAAGCTTTCTACATCTTGAGTATCTACTGCCAACCAATCAGTAAAACCAGTATCTAACAAAGCATCAACTATTATTCTCGAACCGTCTGCAGCTATTAACTCTATTTCAAAAAATAACTCTCCTTTGTCACCAAAGTATCCTTGAATCATATTTTCCCGACTGTTCCCGTTTCATTAACACGCATTGCCATCAATAAAGCACGAGGGTATTTTTGTTTAGCTTTTTGGCGGGCAACATCCCGATCGCAATCCAGAAAATAATCTCCACTATCTGGTTCAATATAAATAAACCAGTCGTAATGTTCTTTCACCAAGTCTGGATAAACTCGCCAAAAAATTTCCCGACATCGACTGGCAAAAGCTTCTTTTTGTGCTTTGCGTCTTGCTCTTTCTTCTGGGGAAAGAGGTAAGCGATCGCTAAATAGTGGCTTACCCCTGGGTACTTTTCTGGGTGTTGTTTGAGTCATATTTATACTCCTTATAGAATTCAGAATTCAGAATTTAGAATTGGTCAATTTACCTTTAATTCTAATCTTGTCTGCTTAAAATATCAACTTTTTCAACTGATAAATATACATCTCCAATACAGCGGTTTTCCTGCACGCTAGACCACAGTAGTAGCGTGTCTAGCTTGAAAATGTGAGTTGAAAAAACCTAACCCCCCAACCCCCTTAAGTGCTAGCGTTGGGGGAGTCTATCCCCCCTCTCCTTGCAGGAGAGGGGCTGGGGTAGAGGTCTTCGGTGGTTGCTCGCTCCTTACTCATTCCCCACATAAATATGCTCGCACTAGGTTCCTTTCGCCTTCGCTTCTAAATTTTCCAAACGACTCCTCAATTCCTGATTTTCTTTTTTCATCTTATCCAGTTCATCCCGCAACTGTTTCAGCGCTTTATCAGAACCAATATTTTTCTGTACCTTCTGTACTGCTTCCTCAGCACGACGACGCACCCTGCCATCAGGAGTCTGGTCAGCTAAACTCTGCAATATTTGAATTGCTCCAGCAGTTTCCATTTGCGATAAGGCAGCAACTACAGAAACCTGAGTCAAGAAAAACGTTTCCCGCGATAATTCTGTCAGTCGTTGCAAAATTCGTTCTAAATTCACAGGAGACTGAGCAGTAGAAATAGTTCCCAATACGCGAATAGCATTCAAACGTAACGCTTGCGGTACACTAATAGCAGTGTATTTCAAAATCAGATTGAGAGCAGTTTCAGAAGTCTTCATCTTACCCAAACCTGATATTGCACCCGAACGTACTACCTCATTCCAACCCTTTTTCTCTTTCAATACCCACTTCAATAACTTAATTGCTTTTTCCCCAATGGGTTTTTCATCAGAGTTAGCATTAGCAGCAGCAATATCTCCAATACCAGACACAGCAGCAGCTTCCACATAATAACTAGCATCCCCATTTTTCACTAAAGACTTGAGCAATTTATAACTTTCATTGGTTTTTATTTGTGTTAGTGCTTCCACCACAGCACGACGCACGCGAGCATCTTCGTCTTTTAAACCTACAGCTAAACCATCAAAAACTTGGTCTAGTTTAATTTTCCCTAGTTGTTTGGCAACTTCAACCCGCACACCCCAAAAAGGTTCATCTATTAGTGCCTTGGACAGCACTTTCACAACTTCTAAACCACCTTTTTTAACCAATGCTTCAGCAGCATAAATGCGAGATATGGGGTCTGGGTCAAATTGTAATTGCGCTTTCAGTTCCGCTAATGGATATTCTAATTTCACTGTTTTCAGATAATTATTACCCACATCAAAACTGATGAATTTTGGTTTTTCTGAAAGGGGGAAATAGAAAGTTTGTTCCTGTTCGTGTACGCGTACAGTAAAGTTAATTAGTTCTGGTTTTTCTTCTTTCATATAACCAAAAGCAATAGGAATTTTGAGGTCAAATAATCCTTTCCTTACATCACTATTTTTGTCATTTTTAGCGATGATTTGTGTGACAGTAATTTTAGCTAATTTACTATTACCATCCCAAGAATAATTAACTTTATAATCTGGATGACCGCCCCGAAAAACATATTGATCGAATAAGAATAATAAATTGTGTCCGGTTGCCTGTTCAATTGCTCTTAATAAATCGATAGTCTCAACAGTTTTATGAGCATTACTTTGAACAAAATTATGAATAGCTTTAGTAAATAATTCAGCTCCTAATTCTGTTTTAATCATCTGATAAACACAAGCACCTTTTTCATAAAGATGGCGGTCATAAAGTTCAATTGCTTCTCGATAAATATTAGTTACAATAGGGCGACGATAACGACCTCTATCCTCAGCAATATAACTTCGAGCTTCCTTCAAAAGGTAATAAGCAGCATCATCTTGACCATACTGGTTTGCCGTCCATAATACTTCCGAATAAGAAGCCATTCCTTCTTTAATCCAAGCATGAGACCAATGTTTAATTACTATCAAATCTCCGAACCATTGATGTGCTAGTTCGTGAGCAACTAAACTTTCAGAATTACGGTTATCTAAAGCAGCTTTTTCGTCTAATAAACATCTGTCTGTAAGTAAAGTTGTGGAGGTATTTTCCATACCACCAAAAATAAAATCACTGACACAAACTTGAGCATATTTAGGATAAGGATATTTATAGCCAAATTCTTGACTAAAAAATTCTATCATTTCAGGAGTTTTACCCATAGTGCGCCGAGCATCATCTTGGCGTTTTTTATCTACATAATAAGTTACAGGAATACCATTCCATTCATCTTGAATTTCGGCAAACTTACCTACTGCTAAAGTCATTAAATATGTAGGATGAACTTGTTTTTGCATCCAGTGATAAATTTTATCATTTCCATTCTCTTCAGTCTGGATAAGTTCACCATTAGAAATAGCAATAAATTTATGGGGTACTTTGACACGAATTTCTGAAGTTGATAGTTGACCAGGATAGTCGAAACAGGGAAACCAGAAACGAGAGTCTTCATCTTCCCCTTGAGTCCAAACTTGGGTAGGTTTGTTTGGGTAATGTTCGTTGGGAGCAATAAAGTAGATACCTCTTTGGGGGTTATTGGAACTGTAGGCGATCGCTACTTTAATTTGTTGACCTGTTGTGGTGACTGGTTGTAGGTAAATGTCTAATTCGTTGCCATCATAGTCAAAGGTTTGTTCCGTGTCGTTGATTTTAACAGAATTAATTTCTAGGTCAACTGCATCAAGAGTTAATTTATCAATACCACTCCTGACAGGGTTCAAGGTAATAGTACAAGTGCCGTGAAAATTTTTGTTAGGAATGTCAAGTTCTAGATCGAGGAAAATATGTTCTACTTGACCTGGACGGTCTGGGTTATAATGTGGCCTCGCGCCTGGTAACTCAAAAGATTTGGAATTGTTTTCTGAATCAAAGTAAATATTGGACATTCGGTATAATTATAAATATGTTTTGGACAAAGCAAGAGTTCTTGTGATGCTAGTCCTGACAGCGATATTTAGATTACTCTACAACATTTAATCAGTTTTTTTACCAACACAATTAGATTTCAGCAGAGGAAACAACCGCCTTAATGTAAAGGCCACAGTCCGAGAATGGACTAAATTAGTAAACTTTCCAGTCTGTTCTTTATCTTGGCCTTCAGATTTACTATTTAACTTAGCCTTATACTCTTCAAACTTAGCCTGAATCTCTAAACCAACTTGAGAAACTAATCGCTTCTTACCGACAGAAGTCCTACTCCAGTTATAAAGCTCGGACTTGGCAAGTCTAGACCCTGAACTACTAAAGCTCTCGACTTGGCCGCTTGACCTTTCCTCCTGGCCGAACCCCAACCGTCGCTTAAATGCGCCTTCCGATTCAAACCTGCTCAATGGATAAGTGCGGACTAGCAGCATAGCTCTAACCATCAACCCAAACCCAAATAAATCAAAAACTTGGTTAAACTTTGAAAACTCCGAGCGATCGTAAACTAAATCCGATAAATTACTTCTGAGTAAAGCTTCCTGAATATGATGATCGCAGATTTGATTGGCTAAGTACCGAGTATGGGGAGTAATAACTTTTCCGTATTTCAAACCGACTGAATCTTGGTAGAGGCGATCGTACTTTTTCTTACCTCTATCTGTATATCGTTCCCGTTATGCAACCCAAGCAAACAACGGCGAAAAGCCATCTACACCAGGGTCATACCTTAAAAATGCAACCTCTGGAAACGAACTAGCCAGTTTAGCTCTTACCCTGTTAATAGTAGCTGTATTATTAGCTTTAAGCCCTTTTATATCCAGATAAATCTCATTTATTTGAGCAATCGCTCCAGGTTCAAATCGGATAAAAGCAGTTTCCTTTTCCCAGTTTTTAATCGCATAGGTCGCTAGAGCAAGAGCATCAGCTTGGTCGTTTTTATCAGGAAGTCGCTCCGACTTCCTCAGATACTTGACTTCAGGATGACCAATCCACTTTACTGATACTCCGTGAGTCTGTGCAATAGTCGCCCAAAGTTCGGAATAATTTTTCCCGGTCGGTTCCAACGCAAGGCAATCCGAACCATCAATAAATTCTACAAATTTTTCTACACTGGCAGAATTTAAGTAAAAAGTTAGTTCATCATTGCGCTTAGTTCTCTTGTTTTTCCTGAAATGCGCGCGCAAATCCAAGGGTAGCTCTGAAAGCTCCCAACAAACCAGAGAGTTTTTGCCAACGTCCCCACCAATTATTCTGTTTATCACGGCGGTTTTATGGGGTTGAGTGAAAAATTCCAAAATTTACAATTCGCCTGAAAGCCCTCGTGTGAGAACTCAAATTACTCTCAAAACTTTGGAATTTACAGACTAGGAGGCTTACTCACAATGAAGGAAAAGCCCGGAGGCTCACATTTTTGTCAAAGCAAATACCCCCTAGTCTAGTACGGGCGAACCCGCGACTGCTGTCATAAGTTGACAGCAGTTTCTCCGCTTACCCGTTGGCGCGTTATCAAGCGGTTAGTTTTTGATTTAATTGACAACCATCTTTAGTACAAATCAAGTCAAAGTGGTTAGATGGTTTTGCACACCGGATTTCAACAGTTCTGGGATGAGAATCAAATTCTACAGCTAATTCTTCCCAAGCAAGAAATCCTTTAGATTCTAAATAGTCTAAATATCTAACGTTAACTCGAACAGCAGGGTGTAGCAAAGAAGACATCCTTTTTCTGTCCTTAATGGAAAATCTATAATAGGCAGGTGTTGGACGATATCGTGTCTCAGCATTTGTCTGCTGCCAGTCATTTACGGTGGCAACAAAAGTATAGTCCAGAATCAAGAGCAAGCACTCAAACTTGCTCTTGATTAACTTTTAGTTCAATGAAATTACTTGCCTGGTTCCGATAAATCATTGCCGATAGCAATATACGCAACACCTGTCACCGGAGTAGCCTCTTCACTAGCTCGTACCTGGTCGTTAGTCGCGATCATACGATCGATCTGGGCTGCCGATAACGCCTGCAAGTAAGCCTCAGCAGTCGTTGTTAGTCGGCCAAGTATAGACTGGACACTCTCTTTAGATGTCGATGAAATCGCATCGACAGCGTGTCTCAATACCAATGAATTGAAAACGATTTCCTCTTTCTCTTGTTGGGATAATTTAGATAGCATTTTTAAAACTCCGAATACTTATTTACAAGTGTCTGGATACCGTCGTCACTGTCTTCGACGTCATTGCTCTTGGCGACGTCCTCACTAGATGGAAACACTTCTTGAATAACTGCAACTAGACCATCCCAGAAACCTTCGGATTGCATAGAAGCGCTTTTGAGGCGATCGATGATTTGGCATTTTTCCAGGGAATTATTAAATTCCCTGGCCTTAGCTTGCTCTTCTAATAGTTGAGCCTCAATGTCATCGATTTGTTTCCCCAGTGTTAACAGCTCTTGTTTTCTACTTTGAAGTTTTCTGGTTTTGTGGGGATAATTTTGGCAGTTTAACGCTGGGATGAATTGGTCGTAATCTCCGCCAGATATTAATTATCAGGACTTACGCAAAGACACTATATATAGCGTATGGTAAATAGAGCGATGTAGCTGCCGCACTTGCTCCACCAATGCTTTGAAAAAATGTAGCGATCGCCTCAAGACAAATACCATTGTCAAAACAA
>NZ_JAAHGT010000311.1 GCF_010672385.1 Okeania sp. SIO2F4 | reverse complement strand
TAATTTCATAACTTTTCTATTTTCCTAATCTAAAATTTATCATTTAATTATACTGGCGAGCTAGAAGCTCGCACTGTTATTTATTAACTTTTAACCAATTACTGAAAAATTGGGGTATGCGCCTCCCCTTTCAAGGGGATGAAAAAAATCAACTTCAGTATTTCAAGGCTCTAGCTTTAGCTGCGAGGTACTGATAACTGATAACTGAAATGACCCCTAGACTCATTGCTCAATACCATTAGGACTTACGCACCTGCAACGTATTTCCGTCATTGCGACCGACTCTTAAGCAATCTCAAACCCTACTTTTTCGTGCCTCGTGCGTAAGTCCTGACTATTTAATAATAGTGATTTATGGAGTCTTTTTTTTAAACAGGGATTGCACCAAACATCTGATTCGGATTTCACTACCAAGAAAACTATAATGCAACACATAGTGGTTTTCAAGGGTTAAATATTTTTCTAGGCATCTAAATTAATTAATTTCATATCTAAAAAAAGTAAGTTAATTCAGAAATAAATCTTTATAAATAAATCTTTATATAGAACTTACCTTTCAGTATTTTTGAGAAAATTTTGATTTTTATCCTGATAGTCAAATCCCAAACTTGAATAATTTTGTAGGATGCTTACGAGCAAAATTGAGTAACCCTACCCCAATCAATATCTATCTATGTATAAATCACAACCAGATATAGCTGTTTTCCTCCGAAATTTAACAGCAGGAGGAGCAGAGCGTGTTATGCTAAATTTGGCTTCTGGCTTTGAGAAAAAAGGAGCTAACGTAGAAATAATATTAACTCATGCAGAAGGAAAATTTCTCGATCAAGTACCAAAGGAAATCAAAGTAATAAACTTTGATAATCCTAATCTATATGGAAGTAATTTGTACGGTAAGTTTAAGCTACCAACAGGATTTCAATCTTTGAGAAGTTTACCAAAGCTAGTTAATTATCTGCAGCATAAAAAACCAAAAGTTTTACTTTCTGCTACGCACTTTCCGAACGAAATTGCCATACTTGCCAAAAAAATTGCTGGAGTATCTACTCGTATTTTTGTCTCAGAACATACTAATCTTTCTGTAGAAGCAAAAATGGTAGAACAGAAATCCTCTCGTTTAGCGCCATTTACTGCTAGATTTTTATATCCTTTGGCAGATGGAATAATGGCAGTTTCTCAAGGAGCTGCTGATAGTTTAGCTAATGTAAGTGGGATACCCCTAGACAAAATTCAAGTTATCTATAATCCAGTTATTACTTCAGAAGCAAGAACTAAAATAAAAGAAACTGTAGAACACCCTTGGTTGAAAATGGGGGAACCTCCAGTAGTGATAGGGGCTGGTCGCTTCGTAGCCCAAAAAGATTTTGCTACTTTGATTCGAGCTTTTGCCCAAGTACGAAAGACAAGACCTGCGAGACTAATGATGTTGGGTAGTGGTCGGGAGGAAAAAAAATTAAAGGCTCTGGTAAAGCAGTTAAATATAGAAGAATATGTTGCTTGGGAGGGCTTTGTTAGCAATCCTTTGGCATATATGAAGCAGGCAGCAGTATTTGTCATGTCTTCTCTGTGGGAGGGTTTACCTACTATATTGATTGAAGCATTAGCTGTAGGAATCCCAGTAATTTCAACAGATTGCCCTAGTGGCCCATCAGAAATTGTCGCTAATGGTAAGTATGGTGAATTAGTACCAGTGGGGGATAGTCAAGCAATTGCTAAGGCAATTTTGAGAGTGTTGTCTGGGGATGTTAAATCAGTTGATTCTGATTGGTTGGAACAATTTACTTGGGAAACTTCTACTCAAAGATATCTTGATTTTTTGGGAATTAGCGATCGCTGAGGTTGCTCTTTTTTTAAGATGTTAAAAATTGAGAAATTATACTAACTTTGCTAAGATTTAAGAATTACAATTATGCCAGAAAATAGACCAGATATTGCTATTTATCTCCGGTTGCTCTACGGCGGTGGTGCGGAAAGAGTTATGGTAAATTTGATGGAGGCTTTGAGGTTTCGGAAACTTTGGGGGAGTTACTTTATACCACATTGGTCTCAACCAGGCTTGATTCCTCGTAATCCCAAACGAGGCGATGGCTTTGAAAATATTGTATTCTTTGGTCGCGAGCAAAATCTAATACATATTAATTAGCCCAAAAATATCCTAAAATTTGGAAGCCATATAATGATGTAGATACTGCTATGGATAAATGGATGAGGGCTATTGCTGCTAGCCAGAAGCACTTAGATAAGCCGAATCATGTTATGGTTAAATATGAAGACTTGGTAGAAGATACTCAGAATCAATTGGTAAAGCTTTGTAACTTTATGGATGTCGAATTTGAGGAAAATATGTTGTCAACTTATGGGGAGACAGCTAGTAATGTTAGCTTACAAAGAGAACATTGGAAGAAAGATGTATCTCGAAAAATTGAAAAAGCAAGTTCCACTAAATTTGAAAGATTGTTTGATGAATCGCAAAGGGAATATATTTTAGAGAAAGTAACTCCGATGAATTTAAAATCAAAGGAGATTAATAATTAATCAAAATATTGGTCTAATTATCATTAACATAAGCTCTAAGTTTAGTTTTATTCATACTATTCAAATCTGGCTTCATCATAATAACTTTTACTCGCGAGAAAAAAGCTCTCACTATATATTCGCAGCAAGAATGTAGGGGCGAATAGGTATTCACCCCTACCATGATTACCTTTTTACCAATTCCAACTCATCTTTTTTCCCAAACACTAAACCCCCATCTAAACAATCAATTACTACAACATCCCCACCAACAAATTTATTCTCTAAAATTTGATTTGCTAGAGGATTTTCTAATTCTCTTTGAATTGCCCGCTTTAAAGGTCTCGCTCCATAAACTGGGTCATATCCAACTTCAGCAATGTGGTCTAATGTGGCAGCAGTTAATTTCAAACTAATTTTTTGTTCCCCTAATAATCGTTCAATTCTCTTCACTTGAATCTCCACAATTTGACGTAATTCACTCTTCCTTAAAGTGTGGAATAATATAATCTCATCCACCCTGTTTAAAAATTCTGGGCGGAAATGTTTTCTCAATCCTCCCATTACTCGTTTATACATTTCCTCATATTTAGAATCATCTCCTGCTACATCCAGAATATACTCACTACCGATATTACTTGTCATTACAATTACAGTATTACTAAAATCAACTACTCTTCCTTGAGAATCAGTAATCCTACCATCATCCAATACCTGTAATAACACATTAAATACATCTGGGTGTGCCTTCTCCACTTCATCAAACAAAACCACAGAATAAGGATGTCGCCTTACTGCCTCCGATAACTGACCCCCTTGGTCATAACCCACATATCCAGGGGGGGCACCCACCAACCGAGAAACGGCGTGTTTCTCCATATATTCCGACATATCAATTCGCACTAAAGCATCTTCCCGGTCAAACAAAAACCCTGCTAACGCCCGTGCTAACTCAGTTTTACCAACTCCAGTCGGACCTAAAAACATAAACGAACCAATAGGTCGTCCTGGGTCTTTCATTCCTGCTCTTGCCCTTCTAATAGCTGCTGCTACAGCTTCCACAGCTTCAGACTGACCAATTACTCTTTGATGTAGATGTTTTTCTAGTTGGAGCAATTTTTGGCGTTCCGACTCCAATAAACGATTTACCGGAATACCAGTCCACTTAGCAACGATAGTGGCAATGTCCGCATCTGTAACTTGTTCCCGGAGGAGGGATGAACCTTGAGCTTGAACCTTTAATAATTCTGCTTCCTTAGCCTCGCGATCGCGATGTACAGTTTCTAGTTGCCCATATTTTAATTGAGCTGCCGTATTCAGATCGTAAGCTCGTTCTGCTTGTTCTATTTGTACTTTTATTTTATCTTCTTCTGCTTTGAGGGAGTTAATAGCATTTAACAACTCTTTTTCCCCAGACCATTGAGAGGAAAATTTTTCCTGTTTTTTCTTCAAGGAGTTAATTTCATTGGTAATGCGTTGTAAAGCTGGAGATACTTTTACAGGTGAGGTAGCTTCAGCATTTTTATTTTTATTAGTACCTTGCAACTCTCCTTCAATGGAAAGTTTCTCCATCTCCAACTGCATTATCCGTCTGTCAATAGCTTCTAACTCTACTGGTTTAGAAGTAATTTCCATTTTTAATTGAGCAGCAGCTTCATCCACCAAGTCGATCGCCTTATCTGGCAAAAAGCGGTCAGAAATATAACGGTTAGACAAAGTAGCAGCAGCAACCAAAGCAGCATCAGTAATTTTCACACCGTGGTGAGTTTCGTAACGGTCTTTCAACCCCCGCAAAATAGAAATAGTATCCTCAACGCTAGGTTGACCAACCTCTACCTTTTGAAACCGACGTTCTAAAGCAGCATCCTTTTCTATATGTTTGCGATATTCATCAATAGTCGTAGCTCCGATACAACGAAGTTCCCCACGAGCAAGCATTGGTTTGAGCAAATTTCCCGCATCTACCCCCGAACCACTACCGCCACCCGAACCTGCACCAACAACCGTATGTAGTTCGTCAATAAATAAAATAATTTGACCGTCCGAGTGGGTAACTTCCCGCAAAACCGATCTGAGACGTTCTTCAAATTCTCCTCTAAACTTTGCCCCTGCAATGAGACTACCCATATCAAGACTAATAAGTTGCCGTTCTTTCAGAGACTCTGGCACATCCCCATTCACAATACGTTGAGCTAAACCTTCGGCGATCGCTGTTTTGCCCACCCCTGGTTCCCCAATAAGTACGGGATTATTTTTTGTCCGACGGGATAAACAACTAACCACTCGGCGAATTTCTTCATCTCTACCAATAACCGGGTCAAGTTTACCTGCTTTAGCTAACTCTGTCAGGTCGCGCCCATATTTTTCCAAAGCATCATAAGTCGCCTCTGGGTTTTGGTCTTCGACTTTACTACTACCTCGAACTGCTTTAATAGTTGCCTCTAGTTCTTCAAATTCAACTTTTGGAGTAGTTTGGGGGCGTTCAAAACCAGGGCGAGTTGGTAGTTGGGGAGTACCACCACCAATAAGTTTATTACCCAGACGTTTATCTTGGTGAAAGGCGAGTAGAAGATGTTCAACAGCAATAAATTTATCTTCCCATTTTTCTCTAGCTTCATCAGCGAGGTCTAGAAAAATTTCCAGACCTTGCCCTAGGTAGAGGTGTTCTATACTACCGACTTTAGGTTGGCGTTTAGCAAAAGCGTCTATTTGTTGCAGAAGGCGTTCTGCTTCTATACCAGAACGGTTTAAAATTTTATTAGCTGTGCCTTGTTGTTCTAGGAGAGCAATAATTAAGTGTTCTACTTCTAGTTGTTGGTTTTGGTAGCGTTTGGCAACATCTTGGGATTTTACTATAGCATCCCAGGCTTGTTCTGTAAATTTGCTTGGGTCAGTTGGCTGCATTTGAACTATTTTAAATTTTTTCCTGTGAGATTTTTTCTGGTACAGCACTTACGGATTTTTGACCGATCAACTCTATATATAGTGTGGCACTATAGTTTTAATTTAATAGATATAGAGTTTTTGCATAAGTCCTGTGATAATTAAATAAAATTATGGCTATATGGTAGGTCGGTTTAACCTTGCTGGAGCTTACTTGCCTAGTATTTCCTAGGGAAAGGAAGAAGGAAGATATATTTTGGATTTCACTCCAAACTGTTTGATTTTTATCCTTTCAATAATTGTATGATTTTGCCAAATTATGACAGAAGTTAATAGATTTTAGCTTTATATTTGTCAAGCTAAAATATTTGCTACAAATCAAACTTCTCTGAGTTTTTCAGATTAAAGAAAGATAGCTAAAAACAGCATTTAGCTTTGAGCTGATTACTAATTATTTATTATCAAAATAATTGTGTCATTTACCCCTCCTTTTAGGGCGAAATGTTTTTGGAGGGTTACTCTAGTCCCCCTGACAAAAACTACTTCTGAACTTCTGACTTCCTTAACTTCTTCTCTTCTCCCTCTTCCCTACTTTTTAATTAGTGCTAGTTACAACTTCTTTTTCTGAGCTGCTACTACGACTACTTAACTCAATTAGCTCTACTTTATATCCATTTGGGTCTTCCACAAAGGCAATAACTGTGGAGCCATGTTTCATTGGCCCCGGTTCACGGGTAATTTTGCCTCCTTGTGCTCTGATTTGTGCACAAGTGCCATAAATATCATCAACACCCAAGGCAATATGGCCATAAGCGTCGCCCAAATCGTATTTATCGGTACCCCAGTTATAGGTCAGTTCTAATACTGTATGGTCTGACTCATCACCATAACCAACGAAGGCCAGAGTAAATTCGCCACCAGGATAGTCTTTTTGGCGTAGTAGTTTCATACCGAGGACATCGCAGTAGAATTTGAGGGATTCTTCTAAGTTGTTGACTCGCAGCATGGTGTGTAATAGTCGCATGGTCTACTCCTTATTCCTTGACTATATCTATACTCTTTAATTTTGAGGCAATTTGGTCAATATGGGGAGTAGATATTGTCCTACTTAATACCAATTTCATAAAATATTGCAGACCCTGATGGAGCAGGGAACGGGGAATAGTTCATTAATGGATAATGGATAATTACCTCTCCCTAAAACGGATTGGAAAGAGGAAAAAAGGTTTTAATTGTAGAATATCTGCGATATATAAACTGTTGGATGGAATTACCAGAAAATTGGGTTTAAAGCCTCGCCCTAGAAGGGCGACTTTTTAGTTTATTTTATTTCAATAAATATGTTATCATGTTGTTAGTTTAAGAGTCAAATTATGAAAGCTAGATTTAAGTATCGTATCTATCCCACACCAGGACAGAAATACCGATTAGCAAAGCTATTTGATTGTGTCCGTGTGGTTTGGAATGATAGTCTAGCTTTCTGCCAAGAAAAGTATAAATCAGGATAAAAGAAACCTGACTTATCTGAACTACAAAAGCTTTTTATTACTCAAGCTAAAAAACTGAAAATAGAGAGTGGTTATTAGAGATTTATGCTATACCATTGCAGCAATCTTTGAATGATTTAAACCAGGCGTTGCTCTAACTTTTTTAAATCGACAAAAGGTCAGATAAAAGGTAGACCTATTAAACCTCCAGATTGCTTCGTTCCTCGCAACGCTCCGCGATTTAAAAGTAGAAAGTCACGCGCAAACTGCTAGGTTCACAAAGGGAGGATTTAAAGTTGGTAAACATAAAGTTCCTAGCAACGCTAAGATTGGAAAGCTGAAAATAGTTTCGCCTGTGAGAATTACCTGCTGCTCCATCATCAGTCACAGTAATCAAAGATTGTAGGGGCATCTATGCGAATCGCCCCTACTAGATATTTCTTGAGTTTTGTAGTAGAAATACAACCAGAAATATTACCTCAAACTGATAATTCAGTAGGTATAGATTTAGGCATATCTACCTTTGCTACATTGAGTGACGGTACAAAGATTGATGCTCCTAAACCACTCAAAAAACGAATTAAAAAGTACCAAAAATTAAGTAAGTTATTATCTCATAAAACTCCAGGCTCTAAAAGGTATGAAAAAGCACGGGCTAGAGTTGCTAAATTTCATGCTAAATTAAAAGATATAAGAACAGATTTTCTGCATAAATTATCTACTAAAATAATTCGTGAAAACCAAACAGTTGTTTTAGAAGACCGTAAATTATCCAGAGCTAGATCAGATTTAGGTTGGATTTAGGTTGGAGACCCATACGGACATTGCTAGAAGGAAAAGCAGAAAAATATGGTCGTGATTTGAGAGTAATTAGTCGTTGGGAACTAACATCTCAAGTTTGTTCAGATTGTGGGTTTAGAGGTGGGAAGTTAGACATTCAGGTGCGAGAATGGGAGTGTCTCAACTGTGGTACAAAACACGATAGAAATGAGAATGCAGCGATAAATATATTAGTCGCGGGCGGGCAGTCCGAGACACTAAACGGACGTGGAGGCAAGCGTAAGACTACCGTCAAGGTAGCGGCAGCCTCTGTTAGCGGAGCTTTGCGCCAGCAAAACGTCAACTCGCCGAGGGGCTACGGCTCGGTAGGAATCTCCGTGCCTGCCTCTTGCCTCCTTTCCTTCGGAATGCTACGCAAACGGAGGAGCTACGCTAACGCTAACAGGCCGGAGAGGATGTCAAATCAACAACTAATTAGGGCTTACTCAATAATCATAAAAGCATTGACATATAAAGGTATTAGCCTTTTTTATCCGAAAAAGTACCAGCTTTTCGCACTTATAAAGCTCAAAAAGTTAGTATTTTCGGCAGACAACGGCAGAAAAACCAATGGAAAATGCTGACTCCTACCTCCTCTATAATTCTCGTTCCTCTAATAATTACCTCTCCTTAAAATGGATAGGATTGAGTAAAATGATTTTTTTTCTTTTTTATCCTTAAAAGGAGAGGCTTTAGACCTTAATTATTCGGTAATATTAATTCCTTAAAATAACGTCAGACCTTCCTCAATACTTCAGTTCCCTACTCCCAACTCCCTACTTTCCAGAAAATATAGTAATACTTTTGAGATTTAGTATAACGTCTTTTTTTTTAGCTTAGTCTACTTACTTTGGCTTTTTTCTCTCTAGAGCTTAATTTTCTATTGTTGTCAGATTAACTTTAGTGGCATTTTATATTTTTTTTGTTTCAGCGATCGCTTTGTTTAAATCTACAAAAATATAAGTTAATTAATTTTACTATTTCAATCAATTGCTATTTCACCAAACTTAGCAATTAGTAAAATAGCAATCAATATTTTTCATATCAAGTTTTATTTCACAATTTTTTGTGACTGAGTTTTTCTAATCGAGACTTTTCTTTAGCTAAAGCATTATCAATTTTTTTGATTCCTTCTAATGATATTAATGACCTACATTGTTTTACTAAATTCTCCCATTTTAATAAATTTTGAATTGAATTAGAATCTTCAATCTTTTTTACATAAAACTGTACCCAAAATTTAGGTACATACTTTTGCTTTCTAGTTTTTATTCGCTTGCGCCATTTAGCAAAATCAGCTTTTCTTGGTTTCTCTACTCCTAAAACTGGTGGCATATCAGCATAACTGACAAATCTACTTTTGCTCTTTCCTACAACATGAATCACATATTTCCAACAGCTTATTTTGTAGATATTGTCTGATTTAATTCCTAAATGAAATGCCAAGGCATCTCTAGTTACAAATCTCTTTAATGGATGAGTAACAGTAGACTTATTTTCTATAGACTTTTTCATAAAATATATCTTAAGGTTAAATATATTATTGTGGCCGAAATTGTTGATTTATTTGTTTATAGTTCTATATTAAATAATACTTGGCTATTTTGTCAACATACAAAAGTAAGCTAATTTTTTTCTCTAAAAAATCAATAATAAGTCCCTATGAAGGAATAGAGTGTGGACAGTATGGAAACTAAGGGAAAGATTTGTTGGTGGTGCATAGTAATGGTAGAGAGAGTGTGGGAAGTGTGGGAAGTGTGGGAAGTGTAGGAAGAAATTAAAAAAATATATATCCTCACCATTACTATGCAGGACTACCGTAAATCCTTTGAGAGTTAATCAGCAACCCCTAAGTACCACTAATGAATACTATTTGATACTCCATGGACTAAGGTCGCGTGGATTTTGTTTTCCTCCGGGAAAGATTGTTATACTAACCCAAATCCCGTGACTCGTTTTTCACCCAGGTGTTAAAAAACTCTGGCTCTCATCTTCAT
>NZ_JAAHGT010000310.1 GCF_010672385.1 Okeania sp. SIO2F4 | reverse complement strand
ATTTGACTATATCCCAAAATCCCATTCAGGGGTGTACGCAGTTCATGGCTCATGTTGGCCAAAAACTCACTCTTAGCTTGATTGGCAGCATCGGCTGCTTCTTTGGCCTCTTCTAGCTGGGCAGTGTATTCCTGTTGTTCTTCTAATAAAGTTTTTACCCATCGGATAAGTTGGTTGAAAGAATTAGCTAGTACCCCTACCTCATCTTTAGTTTGTATGGAAGCTTGTAAATCAAAATTTGATTCTTGGGTTACTTTTTGGGCAATCTTAGTTAGAATTTGAATGGGACTGGCAATTAAACGGCTAGTGTAAAAGGCCAAGAGGATAGAGATTACCACAGAAAGACCCAACCCTATAGAGATGATTCTAGTACGCAGGGTTTCTACTTTTTCCAAGTCAATTTCAGCTTTTTCCTCAAGCTGTTCGGTTAAGACATAGAAATCTGCCAGACGATTGGGAAATTCAATAAAGGCAACAAATTCAGGACTCTTGACTAACTGAACCAGCAACTTTTCTGCTTTTGCTGCTCCTTCTGGATTAGTTGTTAGGGGCTGGACTTGTTGGACAAATTCTTGGGCTTTTTGGGAAAATACCCTAACAGTAATTTGATATTTTTCTAGCAGAGGTTGTAGACCTTCTAGAGTGGCAGCTTTTCCTGATTTGTTGTGAGTAACTAGGAGTTCGTAAATTTTCTTAACCCGTTTAAGCAGTTTACTGCTTTCCTGACGAAAAAGTTGAGGCTTTTGCAGGTAAGGAGATAGTTGCTTTGCTGGTCGATTGTATAATATATCAACCTGTAAAGTCCCCAGTAGTTTACGTTCTTCAGAAGCAATTTTTCGGGACTCTAAAGCTTGCTTTTGATAATAGTTGCCTACAACTAGGCCAGTTGTAGTTCCTGCTAAAGCAATGCCTAAAGCGAGGGTATATCCATAAATAATCTTGTTTCTAATAGACATTTTTCGGTCTCAAAGGCTTCTAGTTTGTTCTAAGAAACCTCTTGCTACTTATACCGTTTCACGGAAGTTAAAAGTCAACTTCCCCCTTACCGAATTATTAATTATTAATAATTAAATAATTAAATAATTTTGGTTTAAAGCCTCCCCTTGGATAGGGGAAAAAAGCGGTCCTTGGATGGCGAGGTTTCCGTTCCCTCCGGGACGCTACGCAAACGCTTGCCTCCAATCTCCCAAGAGAGAAGAAATAATATTTCCCAATATTCAATTGGTGTAACGGTTAAAACCTTCTTGTAATTATCAAGTTCGCCATTATCAATTATCAATTAATGAACCCCCACTTACAAGGGTATGTTTTTTATAATTATGCCTTTGGATGTGTGGAGGGTGGGAAGTGTGGGAAGTGTGGGAGGAGAAATGAGCTATTTTTTTTGAAGTTTTATACTGAATAAAAGCGGTCGCGTCAGCGGAACGGAGTTCTATCGCTCACCCCGAGTGTTAAAAACTGACCCTTGTAAGCTTACCCCCCAAGGGAGGAACTCAAAAGTCATGCATTAAGATTTACGCATTAAGATAGGACATTTCTAAATCCTGAAACCCTTTCACAGTTTACTATTCCCTATTCCTTATTCCCTAGCGCGTAGCGCTATATAGACTCGAAACTTTGATGCCACAGTAATTTCAGGAAATTATTTTACATATATAGTTTGAAACTATTTGTGACATCTTTAAAGTGAATTAGTATCACCACAAATACACATATTAAGTACCTGGGCAAAATTAATTTCACATTTTGGGGAGGTAGGCAAAAGGCAAGAGGCAAAAGAAATATAGCCGATTAGTCAATATACAAATAATTTTACATTTTAATCTATTTTATCAACTAAAAATTAATGAATATTTTACTAATTATTCAATCCTTCTCGAAATAATAGAACGTCAAAATTATTATCTAACTATTGGCTGCAACCCAAGCTTCCAACATCTGTTCAACTTCTGGAGATATGGCAGTGAAATGTATATAAAATCCACTCCGATCGTCTTTTTTACCTGTTACTTTGGCATAAAAATAATCCATTTTTTGCCCTTGAACAGTTTTAGTTAATAAATTAATCTGGAGGTTACTCATAACATCTACTAAATAATTAGATTTTACTTCAGCAGAATTAGCAGATATTTTGACCAAACTTCCTGATATTAATTCTTCTCTAATTTCCTTTCCATCAATAACTGCAAACTGAATAGGAACAGCTTCTAATAAATCCACAAATTTTTCTGAATTTATAGGTAAAAACAAATTATACTTTCCCGCAATAGCTCCTACTTGATAAATAGTTATAGCTTTAGTAAAACCTTTAATTTTTACCGATTTTTGCTGCACAATTTTGATAATAGAACTGACTTCTTCAAGAGTATTTCCTGAAATCAGAATTTGACCTCCGACTGTATAAGATTCAATTCGAGAAGCTAAATTAATATTACTACCAATAACTCCATACTTAGACTTTCTATTACAACCAAGATTACCAACTACAACTTCTCCAGTATTAATACCAATTCCCATCTTAATTTCTGGTAAACCTGATTCCTTTAATTTAGCATTCACTCTAGGCATTGACATTTGCATTGCTACTGCACAAGCAACTGCTCTTTCTGCATCATCTTCTATCTGGGTAGGAGCGCCAAAAACAACTAAAATTCCATCACCAATAAAATCATAAATAGTACCACTATATTGATTAATTACTTCTGTCATTTCCCCTAAGTAAATATTCAACATAGCAAAAATTGTTTCTGGTTCTGACCTTTCAGATATAGCAGAAAACCCTCTTAAGTCAGACATCAAAACTGTCACTTTTCGCCGTTGACAATTTAATTTTAATCCATCAGGATTTTCTAATAAATTCCCTACCACTTCATCAGTCAAATAACGACTAAAAACATTACGAATATATCCAGCAGTTTTAGCAATAAAAGCAGTAATAGCGATCGCCGACAACCAAATAGCTAACAATGGAGTTATTACTGGTATCCATAAACCCCATAAAAAAGCATAATAACTGATGGAAAGTAAACCACCAGTAGCGACGAATAAAGTAATAATAGATTTACCAGAAAATTGAGAAAAACCTCCAGAATAGCGCCATTTCCAACTAACACCTGCCCCTATTACTGACCACAAAAAAATCCATACCCACTCTAAAAATTCCGGCCATGATTTAATAATATTCATCTCACCAAGAGCAGAATTAATAATCATACTGGTAATATTAGCATTAATTCCTACTCCTGACATTACTTCAGGAATTCCAATAATTTTACTGCTGTAAGGTGTCAAGAATAAATCTTTTTTACTTTCTGCTACTGAACCAATTAAGATAATTTTATCCCGCACTAATTCAGGTGGAACTTTATTATTTAAAACATCAGTTACTGAAACCTGTTGAAATTTAGATTCTGGGCTGCGATAATTAAGAATTATTTGATATCCTTCAGCATTAGCTTGTACATAACCACCATGATTATTTTCAAAAGGAATAAATACAGCTTCTCCCAATTGTAAATATTCAGGATTAACTGCTGCCGGTTCAGGAAATATTTTCAATTTTTGCAGGTAAATTATTGCTAATTTTAATCCTAAACTCGGTACTATTTTACCTTCTGAATCTGTCAAATATAAAAAAAATCGCCTAATTTTAGTATCAGCATCTATAGGCATATCGTTAGCACCAACTTGATTCAGTTTATCTAAAACTGGTGGGGGATTAATTGGAGAATTATTTTGATTGCCAACTACCTTTCTAATTCCAATTAAATTTGGTGTAGATTCAAATACTTTTACTAATTTTTGATATCCTGGTTCTTCTGGTAAATCTCGATATATATCTAAACCAATGGCTACTGGCTGATGCTTTTTCAAGTTTTCTATTAACTGAGCAAGGAGTTCATCTGATAAAATTGACATACCCAAAGTTTGTATATCTGATTCAGTAAATCCCACAATTAATATTTTTGTATCTACAGATTTTTGGGGACGCAATCTTATCAGTTGATCGAAGGCTGCCAGCTCAAATATTTGTAAGCTACCTGTTAAATATAGCCCAATTAATAGGATAGTAATACTAGGAGCAGTAACTAATAAGCCACGCCATTTCCAAGCCAGCTTTTTAATTATTTTTTGCCACATGCCACATAAAAAAATAATTTTTTTTTGATTGCTTTATTAGCTTTGAGTAATACTCTATTCCCAGCATAGCAATCTGATTTTATTAGTGTTAGTGAGCTACACTTGTTGCTCTTCTTTTCTGTTCCCTATTCCTTAAAACCTAGAATTTTTTACCTCATACCAATTCCAAAAAAGAATGCTATTATTGTCTACATTCAGGATTAAGTGATTAGTAGATTCAGTAATATTTTGCAGGAGGTTAGTTGGTTTTAAATATATATTATTGATAATTTTATCCTAACCCCAAGAAAAGGAAAGGAAAAACTCAGTCAGAGATTACTTTTAACTTTTGTACGGGTGATTCGCGAATCACCCCTACTAACTTTTGACTTGCGCGTAGCGCTGTATTTGGTATTACTCACACCTGATAATTGCTATCTAATCTCTTTAGAATTACTAAAACTAGATTTAATCTTCTCTTTGACAACAATCTAATATAGGTGCTGGAATTAATTCTTCCTTACCTTGAGAATTAGCAGAATTAAATAACTTTTGCCAGTCATCTATTAACTTAGGATTATTTGGATTTAACCTACGAAGTTGTACCATACTTTCTAAAGCATCATACCAAATTCCTTGGGAAGCATAAACAGTTGGTAAAGTTAGAGGTGTGACGCCTACTAACTTATTATAGAGGCTTTTTTCTGGTTTAATAAGTTGAATTCTACCTTCAACAGATGCGTTTTCACTGGGGTCTAGTTCTTCAGAAATGCAAAATATTGTTACTCCCCAAAAATAGTTTTCTCCTACTTCCAAAGGAGGTGATTTTTCTTCAGGAACCTGAATCCTAATAATTCCTGATTTTTCAGGTAGCTGAAAAAAATGATTATAAATATCATTCTTCTCTGAATCTGTGATAAAAAACTCTGCTTGTTGAGCATTTTCATAGGGAGGAATATATACATATAATGTGGGATATTTAGATATAGTTAATCCCTCTCCCGTTTCTGGAAGTAAAAGAGTTAACTTTTTATTTTCTAATAAACATTGACCACTACCAACAGATTCACCACGGGTTCCTGAAGGTGCTGTAGTTGGAGGTGCCCCCCGATCTGGAGGTTTGTAGATTTGAGAAATTTTCCAGCTACTACTAATATTTCTGAAGTTAGTTATTGCTAAAACAGGTTTTTGTATAACAGCAGAAATACTTGATAGCTTCATTAGTAGAGTAACTGATAAACTAGCAATTAATAATCGATATCTCATATTTTATAGGGAGTAGGGAAGATGGTTAGGAGGATAGGGAACAAGCAAAAAATATTTACCGAAAAATTAAGGTATAAAGCCTTCTATTTCAAGAGAAAAAACAAAAAAATTCCTTTTAGTCAATCCTCTTATTTGTAAGAAGAGTTCATTAATTGATAATTGATAATGGCGAACTTGATAATTACAAGAAGGTTTTAACCGCTCTTGATTGAATATTTGGAAATTCAAGAGCACTTTTCTCTTGGTCGATTTGATATGGCGAGGAAACCTCGCCATCCCATCCTAACGGACTGCTCCGCAAACGACCGCTTTTTTCCCTATCCAAGGGGAGGCTTTAAACCAGAATTAATTAATAATTCGGTAATTATTAATTATTAATTGTTGAACCCGTCAGTTGCAGGACATTAATCACTAAATCTGCTGTATATACTTTATCTATATTGATATAGCAGTCGAATATTGGGCGCGGACATTTCTAAATTCTCACGCCTCAGTCATAGAATATTTTTGACTTTTGCATTTTTGACTTTTGCATTTTTGACTTTTGCATTTTTGACTTTTGCATTTTTGACTTTTGCCTTGCGCATAGCGCTATACCAATTCACCTTAAGGATGTCACAAATAGTTTCAGCTTCAGATGTGAAATAATTCCGTGCAATTACTGTAGATTCAAAGTATTTAGTCTATAAAATCTTAGTGTATGACTTTTGACTTTTGACTTTAGTGAAACGGTATGATAGATCCTATATCTATATCTATATTTAGACTGATTGAAAACTGTTAATTATCTGAGAAAAAAATTTATTCTTCCTGATTAGTTATCCCGACTTTTTTCAATGCCGCTCTAAGATTACCTTGGTACTCAGATAAGATATTATCCCCTTCTTCTTTTTCTAAACTACTCCAGTGCATCAAAAGTGCCAACTTAACTGAATTATCACTCTTATTTAATAATTCTCCCGCTTCATCCCGACTTAACTCAGTTAAATCCTCAATAATCCGTAAGGCCCGATCGCGTAACTTACTATTTTTGACAGCTACATCAATCATACGATTACCATAAACTTTTCCTAATCTCACCATCACTCCTGTTGATAAGATATTCAAAGCCATTTTTGTTACCGTTCCCGCCTTTAAACGGGTTGAACCTGCCAATAATTCCGGGCCAACTAACAACCTAATATCTACATCTACCTCTACCCTAAACTGTTCTACAGGCACACAAGTAATAAAAATTGTTCTTGCCCCCCTTTGCTTTCCAGCTTCCAAAGCACCATGAACATAAGGAGTTGTACCACCAGCAGTAATACCAACTATCACATCTAGATTTGTGATATGGCGCAAAGCGATCGCCTGACTACCATCTTCCCAGCTATCCTCCAAATCTTCCGAACTTCGTACTAAAGCGCCTGCACCTCCAGCAATAATTCCTTGTACCAACTCTGGAGGCGTACAAAATGTTGGTGGACATTCAGCAGCATCCAATACACCCAAACGACCACTTGTACCAGCTCCCACATAAAACAACTTACCACCTTGACCCAAAGCTTCAGTAGTCATGTCCACTGCTTGAGCCAATTGTAAACGGGATGAAGCGATCGCCTCCAAAGTTCGGCCATCCTCTTGATTAAACAAGTCCACCAACTCTAAAGAACTTAACTGATCGAGATTATGGCTATTAGGATTAACCTGTTCAGTTAACAAATGACCTCGTTCTTGTAAATTTTTCATACCAAACCCTGATAAATTATCAAAAAAAATAGTTTTTTTTAAATCGTAAATACTAATGATACTCCCTTTCTGTCTTCAGAGTAAAAAGCCATCCATTACTTAGAAACAGCTTGAATTTCATCAGATGATAATAATAGTTAATAGACAATTAATCCATCTTTTTTTTATCAGAATAAAAAATTAAACCAGATATAAGACTAATGAATTGATTCTTAGACAGGAAAAAAGGTTTAGGTATTGCAACCCTCTTTATTCCTAAATCAGATAATACTTTTCCTTTAAGTTACAAAAGACCTTCCAATTGACGCCTAATTTTGTCTAAATCAGTCTCAGTCTTTTCAGAAGTTTGGTCTGGCTCCAATTGCCAATCAGTATTTTCGACATTATGTTCTGGGGGAATAGTCAAAGCACCTGCTGGCACAACTTCCCAGTCATAATCAACACCCCTACAGAATTCCAGAATTTCTTCTTGGTCAAACTCTTCAACTGTAGGAGTAGGAAAATCTTGAGCTTCTAGCAATACACCAAAGCGGGTCGCATCATCCTCAGACTCAAACATAAATACCTTATTACGATCGCCCATCTGAATTGTATGTATTCCCTCATTTTCAGTTCGAGCATTAAACAGTAAAACAAATATTCGCATAACTTTTCTCAACTTGAATAGATAATTGTTGTGTATATATTAATAGACACAAAGGAATAATGTATCTAAATTATATTAAGTTGTGATAAAATTACTTATGAGTTATATAATACTTTTTTGCCAAAAGAGTGTTACGAATAATGAGCGGCTTTAAAAGACTTGAATTGATATATCCCTTTGATCGAAAAGAGAATATCAATAGACCACTGCGGAAAAGAGGGAGTAGGTAGGGAGGTTGCATGCAACGTCCGTACAGAGTACGGGGAAAGAATTGATGTATCTAGCGCGATAATTGATTGGATTTTTGATTATCACGCCTATGTCTAATGCTAATAAATAGTATTTTAGCTATTTATTAATTAAAGTTGTAGGAAGACCCGGAATTAGCGATCGCTTTGATTAATTTGATTAAGGCGAGGGAAACCACTGAACCAGTATTATTAAATTTTATCCAAGCTTACAAAGTTTAACAGCATGGGGTAAGCATATTCCTCAATGGAACTCGCCCTAGCAATTTGCTCATAAAGTCAGCCTACCCGCTCCAATATTATATTTAAGGCGTTGCACAATCAGAAATGATGAAATCCGAACATTTGATATTTTTGGATAATTCTTTCCTCAATATATGTACAGTTGAAAATCTTAGGACTTACGCAGATATCATGTATATAGTGTTAAAAACTATAACGCTACAGTTTTTTCACTCTATATATAGTACCCTTGCGTAAGTCCTGAATCTATTATCATTCTTTAATGTGCAGCCCCCCATTTAAGATGTCTAACTAGGGTTTGCGCTCAAAAGTCTTTTTGAAGGAGTAGGGGAGCGGGGGAGTAGGGGAGTAGGGGAGTAATTTTTTTGCCCAACTATGCGCCAAAAATGCGCTCCTTTTTGATCATGAAGAGCTGAAAACCAGGTATTTTTTCAATACCTAAAAAGGCACTTACCTTTATCTGTCAATGCTTTTAGATTTATTCAGCAAGCCCTAACTAAAGCTTCAATATATGTACAATTGAAAATCTTAGGACTTACGCAGATATCATGTATATAGTGTTAAAAACTATAACGCTACAGTTTTTTCACTCTATATATAGTACCCCTGCGTAAGTCCTGAATCTATTATCATTCTTTAATGTGCAGCCCCCCATTTAAGATGTCTAACTAAAGCTTCAATATATGTACAATTGAAAATCTTAGGACTTACGCAGATATCATGTATATAGTGTTAAAAACTATAACGCTACAGTTTTTTCACTCTATATATAGTACCCCTGCGTAAGTCCTGAATCTATTATCATTCTTTAATGTGCAGCCTCCTATTTAAGATGTCTAACTAAAGCTTCTCCTACTCGTTGAGCATCCTCCTTTGTCATGCCAGAAGTCAGAGGTGGGCAAATGTGATTCGGACACCAACGTTCGGCACGAGGAAAACTCTGACCTTCACAAATACCTTGAAAAACTGGTTGCTGATGACAAGGTATTTCATAAACTGTTCCTCCTAAAAATATTCCTGACTCTGCCAAAGCTGTTTTTACCTCCTTGGCATTTTTTCCCTCTGGTAAATGAACGATCAACTTATAATTACTAGCTACATCCATTTTTTCTGTAGAGACAAAGGATAGACCAGCTTCTTTTAAAGGTGCTGTAATTAATTCATAAGCTTGCTGCCGTTTTTTCAACATTTCTGGCAACTTTGCTAAATGAATTCTACCGAGCAGAGCATTAATTTCCGTAATCCGCATACTATTCCCAAAGTCTGTATGTAAACCACCAAAATCCATACCTCGCTTCCCTTGGTTTCTGAGCGATCGGGCGATATAGTCTTCTTCCTCATTATTAAGAGTTATCATTCCTCCCTCACAAGTTGTCATAACTTTAGTTGGGAAAAACGAAAAAGCAGCACCGTCTCCTAAATTTCCAGCACTGACACCATTTATTTTACTACCGTGAGCATGAGCAGTATCTTCGAGAACAAACAACCCTTGTTGATGAC
>NZ_JAAHGT010000031.1 GCF_010672385.1 Okeania sp. SIO2F4 | reverse complement strand
CCCTTCTCCACAGCCATGTTTGTCTAGTATTAAATTCCATCCTTTGGCGTACGCTTCTCTTGCAGGAGTATCTCCCCATACTCTCAAATCAAATTTAATATTGGGTTCTTTGATTAACCAGTTCTCAGTCTCCAATAATTTCTGATATTCGGAGTAAGTAGGTATGCTTCCTGGGCCTGTGTAGTTAATGTATGGTGTGCCTAGTTTTAGGAGTGGAGTCCATAAAGTGATGGCTGTGGTGTGTTCTGTAATGATTTGTGTTGCTAGTTTTTGTTCATCAGGATTTTTATTTAATTGCGGTTTGGCTGGTAATTCTCCAGTGCGCTTAAAGAATCGCCAAGCTATTTTACCAAATCTCCAACGAACAAACTTGGCTAAATTATTAGCTTCTCTAGGTAGCCCACACTTCTGCCACCATTCTAGCTTTGGAATGGTTTTGTTTTGTTGTTTTTGTTGTGGTGGTTGCCACTCAGGTAAGGTGACACCAGCATCATCAGCTAACTCTTCAACTATCTCTATAAAATCCTTGCCTTTAGGTGTACCATGACCACCATTAGCAAAATGTCGATATTGTACTGCGTGGCCTCCTTCTTGACAGCTATGACAATACCAAGAGTTATCGGTTGGGTTAACTTGAAAAGCTGTACCGCTACTACCTCCGTGCTGAGGACAGAAGCCAACTAACTTTTTACCATGTTTTTTGAAGTTGTGGCCACCCCAATCATAAATATCTTCAGTGGACAAACGAGGCAAAATGTCCAGCTCTAGGATGTCGGCTAAAGAGTCAGCAGTGCTGAGGCTAGGGTGAGCTTGTCTCTCTAGCTTACGTTGTTCTAAGTATCGTTCTCGTTCTGCTTTCTTCTCCTCAGCTTCAATAGTTGCCTTAGCTTCCTTATCAGCTAGCTCTAGGAGTAAATCTAGGATAGGTTGTGGGGCGATCGCTACTTCTGTCTCTGCTGGGGAATTTACCCAGCTATATCTACCAGTTGTTGGATGGTAGGAAGGCGGCAGAACAGACTGACAATAGTTATAACGAAATTCTAAAAGTTCGTCTGTGTCAGTTTTTAAGCCCTCCCACTCTCGGACTACAGCTCGGGTAAAGTTGGCTAATTTTTCCCTATACTCCGGCGGTATTTGAAATGCTATTTGATATCGTCCCGGTTTTCCTGATGTCCAACTTACAGATTTAGGTAAATCTGGACAAATACCCTTGAGAATAGGTCCGGCACTAGCACCATCTACATCTATGGCCAGTAATCCGCCGGATATCTCACCTAGCCTTACCCCATATCCAGAATCATATCCAGTGTAGGGTTTACCTTTTTTGCTAGTTAATCGTTGTCCTTGGGTTATGGCAGTAGCGATCGCTTCCCTACTAACTGGCTCTTCATGTTGCCAGTTACTTCTGTAGGGGCGTTTCTCGCGTACTGGTGTTAGTGCCCAGTTGTAGGGGATATTTTTTAAGCCGTCAGCTATCTCAGTAGCGCGTGGGTGGCGGTTAAATATTTTCCATTCCATTTTACACCTCTCTCACTAGAGAAGTTTGGACAGCGGATATTAGGGAAGTAGTTGCAGAATTTTGATGTTTGTGTAATAATTGGTTCATAAATTTTTATAAACAAATTAAATCTACAGGACTTTTAATTTTGTAGGTTTTTTTCTTTTCAAGCCTTATCTTCTCACACAATGGCCAAAAATCATCTTCATGTGGTGTTCGACCCACCCTATGCACTGACCGTCAGCTTTCATTAGGCGGAGTAAATATTTTTGATACGCAACTTTGTCAGCCACAGTAGGTTGCGTACCAAATATGGCACCGTGCATCCATTTGTAGGGAGGCCAGTATCCATAATGTATTTGGTATTGTTTATCTGCCCAATTAGGTTTGAGTCCTCGATGGTAAGCTTCTGTGAGCAGTTCATGGTAATGGCGATATTGCTTGACCTTATCTGCCGTGCAGCGCAGTAGTTTAAATGTTGTGTCTGTGGTATCTAAACTCTTGCTCACCACTGGAAACTGATAACCACAACAGCCACAAACCTTATCAAAGTTATAAGTAATTGCACTGCATTGAGGGCAAATTTTTGTAGGAGCTTCACTTGGTAATGAATTTTTGGATTGACCGAGAGTAAATGTTTTTACATCTTCAATGAATCCAAATTGTTTAATTAATCCTGCTTGGTCCAGGATTAAGCAGTCATATTTTCCTGGGGATATCCTTAATCCACGGCCTATCTGTTGCCATGCCTTAGCCTTAGATTTAGTGGGGCGACAGAGGAGGACGCAAGAAATGGCTGGGACATCAAAACCTTCTCCCAATGCTTCGCAACTTGCTAAGACTTTGATAAGTCCTGATTGTAGTTGGGAGTAGATTACTTCTCGCATTTTTGTTGGCATGGTGCCGTCTACACTTGCAGCTTTGATTCCAGCTTGATTGAAGGCCGTAGCGATCGCTTTAGCATGGGCTACATTTACAGCAAAGGCAATGGTTAATCTACCGTCGGCTAATCTTTTCCATTCAGAAACTACAGTTTCGACGACCTCTGGCACATTGCAACGAACTTCTAAGTCAGAGTTGTTAAATTCTCCGGCAATAGTTCTTACGCCTTTGAGGTCAGCACCATCTACGCTGTAGTAGATTGGGGGTGCAAGATATCCTTTGAGGATAAGTCCTCCTGGAGTTGGAGCTGCTATGAGGGTATCGAATATGTCAGACATTGCTTCTCGTTTTGATAGTCTCCAGGGAGTAGCGGTGAGACCTATAAAGGTAGTGTTGCTAGATTCATAATTTTCTAGTTGTCTCTGTACTACTTTGTTCCAAGCGGTTTGATGTGCTTCGTCTATTAATACAATTTGGGGGGTAAACCAGCTATCAATTTTCCTGCGACTGAGAGTTTGAGCGCTGGCAATTTGAACAGGAGCATTGTGGTTTTCTTTGTAACCTCCAGCAATGACTCCACATTTGATACCAAAGTCGTTGAATTTTTTCAGAGTTTGCTTGATTAAAACGTCTCTGTGAACTATGAATAGTATTGTTTTGCCACTTGAATACTCTTGATAGATGAAGGAAGCAGCAATTATAGTTTTCCCAGCTCCAGTAGGGGCGACAATTAATATTCGGCGCTGGTTGTGTTTGATGAGTTTGTATAGATCGTCAATAACTTGGAGTTGGTAATCTCTGAGCTGAGGAATATTCGATGGTGCTATAATTAGGCCCAGAGATAATTGTTTATCTTCTTCCACGTTTTTTTGAGTATGCTGCTGTAACAATGAGGGTTGCAGCAGTTTTGTTTTTGTTATAGATACTACTGATGGTGTCATGTTATTTTGCTCCAAATAAAAAATAATTTGTTTGAGTGGTGGGGACGGTGCGTGGATGTAGTGAGCTAATTTATGTAGTAGGAGGTGCAGATTTATCTTCTACGATGAAATTGTAAATCTCTTTATGTGGGATCTTTGCAGCGATCGCTTGCTCAACGGCGCGTACTTTTTTTCGTGGACATCCAATAGACTCAATCTTAGAGCCTTTATGGCGCCAGCAGTATCGCCAATACCAATGCTTTAAGTTATTTGGCGCTCGCGAATCTTCTTTAGTTCGGGGATACTCTACAGAACCTTCTTTGGTGGACTTCCAGCTTGTATATTTATTAAGCCATCCACTGCCCCCCACTGGCTTATACTGAGATTTTCCGATAGCAGATGCTATCGGAAACCTAGACTCCTTGTTGGGTTTGGTTCCTGGAGTTTGAGTATCTTCATTTTTTTTATGGCCATTATCTCGCTGACGCTTGAATTCAGATTCACTGAGATTGAAAGGATGGCGTTTGTCTGGTGGCAAGTCACCACTATTATTATCAGTTGCACATTGATGTGGTGTGGTGTGGGTAGACAATTCTTGTATAGCACTCTGTTTTAGTTTCATCATGATTTAGAAAAGGTATAAATTTAATTTAGATGAGAAGTTTTAGTTGAGATTTAACTCAAAATACGTTTGCTTCGTTGTCGTTTGATTTGGGAGAGTCTGGCTTCTTTCCACTTATGGAGCCAGACTGGGGCTTTTTTACTTGTTCTGAGGTCTGAGTATCAGAGTGTCCAGTTGTTGGTGTGACAACAACTGATTTGAGGTGATAGAACTTATAAGGGATATTCTCTGCCACTAAAAATGCTTCTAGGTCAAAGTCATATTTAGCTAGTTCGCCAATTAATTTTTGTTCTATTTCTAGTTCGTATTTCTCGTTGTGGTGAATACTGCCTACAACTGTGCCGTAATGAGTTACAGTGAGGTCTACTTCATCATGCGTAACTTTAAAGCCTTCAAGTTTTTCGATTTCTGCTTTGATGACATCCATCCAGGTAGGATCGTCGTCATCTGCTTCACTGAAGAAGTTAAAGTCGTCTTCTTCCTCAACTGTAGGTTCATTTGCTACAACTGTATTGCTATCAACAAACTTCTCTTCACTTGGTTTCAGAAATTGTTGATTTTTCACATCATTCAGTTTGTTCCAAGCAGGAGAGCAATAGAAAAGTTCACTGAGTAGTCGTTCGGCAATTTCAAACTCTTTATCGTCCCAATTTTCTTTGGTAATTAATTCTTTGATGTTTTGACTAGAGATGATATAATCTTCTGGATTATCTTCATATTTGTCATTGAAAATATCCGTTATTAAATCCTCTGCTAATATTGAATATTTTTCAAATAATAGATGATTTAATTGTTCATCTATCACTATGTCTGAAGAATCAATAACCTTGATAGTTCCTAAGTCATCACCGAGCCAATCTTCCAATCGTTCGTCATTATAAAATTTGAATATTTCCCCCAGACGAACTATTACTAAATCATCCGTGTTTGATAGGGAGTGTAGAGCATTTTGGATAATATCTGCTTTGGTAAATTCCACTCCTAATTTACCTATACCCATTAGGTAATCATTAGGATTTATTTCTCCTTGAGATTGAATATCTTCTATTAAGTTGTCAATGTCGATACTATATGTATCTCTGAGTAGTTGTTGTTCCCGTTCTGGTAGTTCCAATCTTTCATCATCCTTAAAAAATACTGTGCAAAATAATTCTTTGTCTTGGTGTATATATGCTGTAGTAAAATTATTTCTGGTGGCAATTAAGTCGGTATTATACCCGTTCAGGATATCAATAAAATCATCTAAACTATCAATGATTTCTTGATCAAACCACCATGTTGCTCTCTCTACAGCTTCTTCTATAGTTTTTGCTTGGTTTACAAATGCTGTTCCATGGCTAATTAAAAACAGACCTTGACTTTCATATTGTCCGGTAATTTTTACCCAGTCACTACTATTTTTATCATCTGTTTCATAGAGCATTACTTGGCTATAATCAATAGCTTCTAATACCCAATTTTCTGATATTAATGGTTCGATTTTTTTGATGAGTGGTATAGTAGTTTCAACTTCTGTATGCTGACTATTTGTTGAAGTTTTTACCTCTCCATATTCACTGAAAACTTTATTAAATTTGTCTGCGTTTTCTCCCCAATAAACTAGACAATGGGATTGTCGTGCGGGTAGTTGTGGTTGGTAGTTCGTATCTAAGAATTTGATGCGTCCTTTCCAAAAACAGATGGGTTGATTCCATAGTGTGGCAAACCATTTTGTGTCTGTTGATGCTGGCAAGAGAGCGATCGCTTCTGTGACGTTACTGTCATTAATTTCAGAAATCAGCTTCTCTATCCATTTACCAGGACAACTATATGGTGGATTGATAAATACTTTCCCCTGCCATTGTTGGTTGAGTCCGTCCTCTGTTGCTGTATAGTGTAGTTTTGCTGGTATGTGCTTCCCGTCGTCGGAACAGGGGTCTAGGTCTATGTTTCCTAGTACTTTTTTAAGTAATTCAACAATCTCTGGTGGTGTGTACCAACAGTCTGAAGATTTAAGAGAAATAGAAAGTGCTTTTTCTTTGCTCTTTTTACCATAGTTGGGAACATTAGGGCTCCGCCAAACCGCATCTATCAATAGTTTGTTTATTGGAGTATCATCTTTGCACCATCTATGAGAGGATTCAGATGTTTTTAGCCGGATTCTGTAATCTCCTTGGTTGCCGTCCCAAAGGAATTGAAAGTAACGTGTAACCGCTCCTCTGCTTACTTCTCCACTATTAGAGTCGTGCCAGGTAACAGTGGTATCATCTGTGTCTTTTGTAGGGCTGAATGATTGGGAGGAGGTTTGAGTGGGTTTTGGTTCAGCAGTTTCTATTTGGGTAATTGCTGCTGATTTCTGCTCCGCTAAAACTACATCCGTTTTTAAACCTTTCAAGATTTCAGTAAACTGATGGATGTCTCCAGAACAGTAAACTTTGTTGCGACCTGGACGGATATACCACCAACTACCGTCGTTATAGCCTAGTTCAATTACTTCTACATCCTCTTCACCGAAATACTCCTCTTTCCAGTTAGGAGTAAATATACCTAATTTACCTACATTACTGCCTATTTCTTCAGTGAATCTACCTCCCACTTCCTCTGCTGCTTCGCACATTTTCTGTATAATAATTTCTGTCTCGTCGGGTTTTCCTGCTTTGAATTCTTGCCATACCGCATCTATCAAGGGTTGAGTTGTAGGATTGATATCCTTACTCCACCTCTTAGCGGATTCAGATTTTTTGAGACCTACTTGATGTATATTGTGCTTGTTGTTCCAAAGTAAGTGGAAATACCTTTTCTCAGAACCTGCACTTACTTCTCCACTGATGGAGTTGTACCAAATTACATCAACATCTTTTGATGCGTTCTCTGTTGTAGGAAGTTCTGTCTGATTGTCTAGACTATTTTCATCTAGACAATTAGTACTTTTGGTGTATTTTGAGTTCTTTGTATCAGAGAATACATTCTTTTGTTCGTCTTTTCGATCGCCATCAACTATTTCAATTACTCGCGGTGTTGGTGATGGTAATATTGGTAGGATTAATCCGAGTTGCTCGGCAAAATCGGTGTGCTCTGCGGGATACTTTCCGAGTATTGGAGCCAATTCGGCTGCTAACGCAGAAATTTTAGTCAAGTCTTGAAGACGCTCTTGCTCTTGCTGTAATTGGACTTGAAGAATCCTCACCAGCTCTTGTTGGCTTTGTAGATGTATCATAATGAATTTTATTGATATCGTTTACAGAATTTCCTGGTTGCAGACAGTGGGAATTCCGTGTACATCAGAGAGTGGTGGGTTGCGGGGGTTAATTGAAAATCTTGTATATACGATTCGCGATCGGAAATAACACAACTGCAGCTATATTTTATATATTGAGTTTTTCTGCTATCAATCGATCAGTAGTTCAAGATTTTTAACATGAATGCAATATCACTATGATGCAACGGAGGTACGGATGGAGTGATGCTCGGCTAAAGTGTAGTTAGTTGCACTTGATTACACGACGGAGCGATCGCTACATCCTATCCGGTTAATACAACCCACTTTTTGTGTAATTGATGGGCCAGTCGGCGTACTTTGCGCGATGGTTTGTTCTGGCCATTGATCCAGTGGCCAATAGCTCGAACCGAAACTCCTAGAGCTTCAGCTAATGTATCTCTGGAAATATTGAAATTTTTGAGCAGTTGTAGCGGGTCCAGTTCTGCTGTTTCTAATTGAGGAGGAAATGGTAGGGACCAGTTCTTGTAGATTTGAAAAAGTTCCGAGGCTAGTCGTTGGATAGTTTGGCTTGGTCTTGTGGCCCCGCAGAGCCATCTTGAAACGGATGAAGGATTGACTCCTAGAGCTTTGGCTAGTTGCGTTTGGGATAGCCACGAAAACTGCAAAAGGAGGGAGACTGGACTTGTCTCCTCAAAATATGCTATATTCATAATTCAAGAATTTAAAAAAATAGGTTTTAGCTATTGGGAAGTTGCTATCTTCCTAATGGCTTTATTTTTTTGAAAAGGCAGAACCTTCTCAACCTTCGTGTTCGGGCTTGTGGTCTATAGGATTAATAGTATCTATGACATCTATTTTAGGCAAGAGATGTTTATATTTGTTTACAAACATGGTTAACTCATTTGCCATATCCCCATAATCCAACAGCTTTAAAATATAGGTGCTATCCGTCTCTAAATCTTTGCCCCACCCTTTAATAGAGTTGGGAGAAAGTCCGGTAACACGGCTGATTTCTGCTATGGCTTTTTGTCTGTATCCCCAGTCTTCTGGCTTCAGGCCGTACAGTGTGAGCATCCATTTTTTGAGGTATGCGCTAACTTTCATCTAAATATCTAACGACTACCAATCTATGATGGCCTTGAATTGTCGTTTCCTCTGTTAACAATACAATTTCACACTGTAAAAAATAGTAGGTGATACATACAAGTATCCGGTTTTGACTTCAAAGCTTCAGTAAGATTTTTTTGTCAGCCTTAAATCATTATGATGCAATTAAAGATATTTTGTCAATTTTTACATCAGAGTAGTGTATCAAATAGTATTGGAATTGCATCATAATAGTTTGTAGGTCTAATATTCAGAAAACTTTAAAATGGGAAGAGCAGCTCAAAAACCAAATCGAATCAACGTAGAAGTTGGAGATATACGCCATTTTATAGAGATTTTGGCTGATGGAAATTCATTGGCCATTTACGGTAATCAGCTATTCAAAGAGGCTCTTCACCAAAAATTTTTCAATATGACCATTGCAGAAATAGTCAACAAACTCAATCCTGAAACATTAAGTGAGCTTACGGGTATTGAGTTTGAACGAATAGCAGATATAGCAGTAGGTCAATCTCCACCTACTAATTCAGAGTTGGTTTTGTTAGCTAAGGAATTGAAATCTATTGGATTAGACGCTCAAAAGCTCAAGCATATGAGAGACAGAGATTATCCAGATTGATAATTGAGCGATCGCTACAACTTTTTTCAAAAATTAAACTTACTCATGGAATTGCTACAGGAGGGATACAGGATTAATCTCCTCGAAAAATGCTATACTCATAATTCAAGAAATTTTTAAAAGACATTGATTGTAGCTATAGGGAAGCTCGTAACTTCCTTGTAGCTTTTTATTTAGCTTAATGACAACTAAGTATTACTATTCAGTCAAGTACCATCAACAAAATGTTTTTTGAATAACTGACGGAATTCGTTGATGATGTTGGCCTGTTTTAGTATGACCTTTACATAATCAGGATGACCTTTGAAATCAGCTCCCCAGTTTTTTATAGATTGCTCGGTAAAACCTGTGATTTTTGCTAGTTCTTCGATACAACGAGCTTTGTATCCTCGTTGTCCCGGCAAAGTTTTGTAAAGTACAGGGACCCATATTTGACAATATTCTTCAGGACTCATGCCAGTTTTAATATATGAATTATTTTCTACATGGCATTTTGTTATGGGTATTGTCTAGGGTTAATTTGAACTACATCTATATTTATGGTAATCAATAGTTACCTTTAGTTCATAGAGTTGATTTTTTGATGTTTCTGGCGATCACCACAAAGCTCAACTCAGGCTATAAAAATAGCTATTGCCATTACTGTAACGTACTTGTTTTATTGTGTCAATCTATTTTTACAGGATATAAGCAAAAAAAGTTTGATGTGAGGCAATAATAGAGTAAGTACATTACAATTAACTTATGTCTCGGACTCGCAAAGGTTACACGCAACTTTCTGTTTATCTTCCAACTCGCATACATCGTGCTTTTCGTACACTGTGCTTGGACTCGGAAGTATCTATGACTGAATGGATTGCAGAAAAAGTGGAAGAAGCTGTGCGCGAAACGGGATACTATAGAGCAAAGCCAGTTCAAAACTACGATACACTTGCTGATTTTGTTAGCGATAATTTAGACTTATTGAAAAATTCAAAAATCACGCAAGATCATATAGACGCAATGCTCAAGGGTAAGAAACCTAACGAGCTGAATTTACTAAGGTTAGCAACTACTTTGCGAGTTGATATTGATGAACTGCATGAGTTGTATGCTCGAAGTTTTGATGATTAAGCGATCGCTACAAAACCCAACTCATTCTCTAAAAAAAAGATTTTGAAAACTATTTTCTAGAATTGATTTGTTCAGCTTTGAGGAGTTGCAATTCTGCTAACAAACTATGTATAGCCTCTAGATGCTCTACCTTGAAGTGAATGACAAACCCTTTTCCGTCCCTACCATAACCAGGACAGTTTAAGGCTACCCCCTCCTCACCTTCTCCAAAAGTCGTTTTTGTCGAAAACAGCCCGTCGTCGGGAGTTAGGTTGTAGTAGGTGTCCGTCCACGTCTTGTGGTTTGAGTCGGAAATTTGAGTAGTTTTGTTCATAAAGTACCTCCGTAGAGGCCCATACGGGCAATTCTTAAATGAGTTTGTCTGTACCTGGTCGAGATACAGTTGTTACGCCGTGGCTTTGGTGAGTCACGGTTTTGTTTTGTTATAAGTTTGTTGAGGTACTAGCTACGGTGCTTGAGCGCTCTGGCTTTCTCCTGCGTTTCCTCTTTAATGTTGATCTAAGTATAAGGCAATAAGGTATTTACCGTCAAGAGTAAGTAAAGAAAAAATATAACCTAGATGTAAAGATAATAGGTAGATACAAATATATAGATAAAAAGAAATATTAAGCAGGATGGCCAATGATGACAGAAAAATTAAGACCTCCATTGTATTATCTCAATGGGTAAAACAGATGATAAAGCGGGTTGCGGCTAGTGAAGATGTAGCTATGAGCGATTGGATCGAACAAGCTTGCAGAGAAAAATTGATGGATTTAGGCATCTTGCCAGTTCACGATTACAAAGATTTGGCCGACTTGGTAGATACACACTACGATTTGCTTAGGGAGCAAACCCAAATACCTACATCAAATCTTAACAACATTCGTCGAGGAGGCAGTTGCTCTGAAATTGACTTGCTAAGGGTGGCGATGTGTTTAGACATCAGTGAAACTGATATCCGGAATTTAGCTACGAAATCAACTACTAACTTAACTCAAGAGTATTGCAGCGATGCAGTTTAACGTCAAGAAAGTAGTTTTACCTGGGATTACGAGCCTCAAACTTGGGCCAATTTGGAAACTTATTTTGAAAGATTTGAGGTTAACGGTGAATCTTATAGTTTCAACTAGAATCTGTATGCTGAACCAACTACTACTCCTAGTGATGTGAGGTTGCCTGTGGCATAGATTGACTTTTGTGGGAAGCGATCGCCTTTATCTAAAAGTAAGCGATCGCTCCAGCTTTAAGATTAAGTCCGACATTTTCCGATAGCATTTGCTATCGGAAAGACGCAGTAATAAAAAGATGTAACTATGGGTTTGAGTATGTAGCGTCTTTGCGTAAGTCTTGTATATACAAAGGTTAAGGACCTAAAAAAATGAATCACTTTAGAAATATTTAATAATTTTCGTAAAGCCTGAAACCTTTACGGCGACACAGAAAAATTATGCGTATAAAAATTTTAAGCAACTTGAGGATAATAACTCTATGACTAAAGTAACGCCAGAAGAATTTGAGGATTTTCGTTCTCAATTGGGGGAAGCTTCAGAAGTAAAAGAATCTCTCTCAATTCTTGAGAATAACCTCGAAGAGTGCGACTGGATTTTAGAAGATGCTACAACATTGATTGCAGTTGACTTTGAAGAATCAGTTCTCATGGGAGATTCTTTATTAGAGGATTTAGTAGAAAGAGCAAGAAAACATCTTTGCAAACCAGAGATCGAAAAAGGATGGGATGACTTAAAAGATGTGCTTGAGCTTGTTAAAGAACTCTTACCAACTCCTGCACCCTTAGTTATGGCTTGTGTATTCAAACTCTGGGAAATTGGCTTGAAGAATTTATGCAAGAATGAATGATAATTTAATATCCGGTTGCGATAAAGCCTGACCAATAAAAAGGACTAGCAAAAGGACGGGGCTGCCGTTCGCGCACTTTCTCCAAAGACTTTTCAGCAATCTTGCGCTTACCTTTGGAAAGAGAAGCCCAAATTTCCTCAATTTTTTGCTGAAATTGATCGAGAAATTTCTCAAAGTCTTCACGGGTTAAATCTCGCAGCAAAATTTGAGCTTGGTTGAGGGCGAACGCTACTTCCCCAGTTTCTCGTTGGGGAGATTTTTCCAGGTTTTTATAGAATTTAATCATTAAGAAGGCAGTAGCTAACTCATCTACTTTCCAGAGACTATTGATGACACTAGGAGTCCCCGCAAACAGAAACCCGCTAGGTAAACCAATGTATTCATCGCTGAGGCTGTTGCGAACGGTTAAACCTGTTTCGCAAGCTGAGAGGGCGACGAGGCGAGATTGAGCGAGATTGAGACCAAAGATTTCTCCTAATGTCAGAGGTTCTTCATTCGCTAGTGTCAAGCAAGACTCTAGGGGAGATTTTTCATAAAAATTACCGTGACAAGCAAAGTGAAGGCAGTGGGCATCACGCAGCAATAATTTTTTATCATCACTTTCCTCATCCATCAATGCTGCTTTAGTTGCTGCTGTTTCTATGAGAACTTCTGTTAAGTCGAACTGTTGGCGAATTACCTCCACTTGCAGGTTGGCGTAGGTGAGGTCTTGAGTCGGGTTTTGAACTCCCAAGAAGTCGCTAAAATTTGACTGTTTCCTGTTTTGCGTTAATTGCAAAACTTGGCAACTTGGGCTATAGCGAACCCCTTGAGGAAATTTGTCTAGGAGGCATTGATCTGGTTTGTCAGATAGGGGCAAAGCGTGTAGGGGTAATAGATGCAGCAAGCGATGGGGAACTAATATTGGCGTAGATCGAAGGTTCGTGTCACCAGGTGCAACGTTGTAAAGTTTTGTAAAGAAAATGTACCCGCGTGTTGGCAACTGCCTGAGCGCAAACAACTACACAATTGCACTACCTAGAAACATTCCAAGGGGGTGCAAGTCGTTCATTGAACGCCCGTCTCAGCAGACGCAAATAATCCGGCTTCACTCAATCTGGATCTGTCTGTAGTCAAAGTCTTGCATATTTACCCTACTTATTTTTTTTTAGTATATGGAGTACCACAATGAGGACAAAATTTATGTTTAAAAGACATTAAAGGTTCCTGACATTTTTGACAAGAATTCAATAAATTATTGCCACAAATTAAACAATATTTAGCGCGAGAAAGAGTCCAAACTGGGTCTGGAGTTGTACCACATGCACCAACAATGAGGACAAAACTGTTTTTTCTGAACCCCTTCAACAGATGTTCCATTTAATACTGCTTCTAAATATTCTTCTGGGATATTTAAAGCAATAGCTAATCCTTTCTTGGTTTTACTATTTAAACGTTTAGTTAAACCTCTTTCTAACTTACCTAAACTTTGTAAATGAATACCAGCAGCTTCTGCCAACTCTTGCTGAGAGATATTAGCACTTTCCCTCAGTCTTCTCAGATATTCCCCCACCGTTTCTTCTGGTTTTGGGGTCTTTGATGAATCAATAATATACATAAAAGTTTAATAATAATCCTGTTTAATAGTCACCTACTAAGAAAAAGAAAAAGAAGAATATAATAACTCTTTTTGTGTGACTAAAACTTTAGCTCAAGTTACTACTAAATTTATTTATAGAGACAGCTTATCTAAATCTACCAAATTATCTTATGAAGTAACTTTAATGCCCTTACTAGAGAAATTTGGTAGTTACCCCATTGAAATTATTAATAGAAAACTAATTGAAGATTATCTAACCTCCTTAACTCATCTGTCTTATACAACTTGTAATCGTCATCAAACAATTATACAGTCTTTATTCAACTTTGCCGTAGAAAAAGCTTATATTAAAGTTAATCCGGCCACGGGGATACGACAACAAAAACCGAATCGCTCCAAAGGCGAACATCAGGATGATAGTGCAATTCGTTATTTAACCAATGAACAACTAGAAACTTTATATCAATTAGTGGAGCCGGATATTCGTCTACATACTATTGTGAGACTTCTGCATCGCACAGGTGCAAGAATTAGTGAATTATTGTCCTTAAATTTAGAGGATATAAACCGAGATAATTGTAAATTTCAAGTCGTAGGTAAAGGTAATAAAAAACGTTGGTGTTTTTATAGTAAAGATGCTGCTATTCTTTTAGAAAAGTATATCCAATATTATCGACACAAACCTCATAAAGCTCTATTTACAGCAAGACACCCATTAACTGAAATTGTCACCCGGTTATCCTACCATAGAGTTTATAGCTTATGGAGAGAAGTAACCAATCAAAGTCCTATATTAACAGGCGTAAGACTCCATGATTTACGTCATACCTTTGCCACTGAAAGAGTAGGTTTAATGGGTATTGAGGAACTGCGTGCCTTGATGGGTCATTCTCACATTCAAACTACTTTAAAGTATCAAAAAGTTACATCATTAAGAGCAGAACAAGTTGCTCAAAACGCTTTACAAATACTATTAAAAAATGACTGATAAGTATATATTTAATATATATTAATGCGACAAAATTTTCCCATAATAAAAGAGTATTAGTAATACTCTTTCTCTGAAAAGTGAGTGTTGAGCGCGTGTATCTACTATATGAAGATGGCTACAGGTCTTATGTCGTATAGGTTATAACCAAGTGCGTCTGCCCATTGTTCCCTCAAAAACTATTCACTCCACGTTGCAGAGTACCGTCAGGTCAATTATTATCTCTAGTTTCTGATCGCCACATTCTGTGGGCTTAATTGAGAAATCCTTTCTTTGAGGTCTAGCTTGAATGTACCATAAGGATTAACATGACTAAAAATCAAAGGTGTAATAGCCCGTAAATCTGTCTCTGTCAACTTTTTAGACCAATATGGCTCTGCCAATACACTCTGAATCATCAAGGTATTCACATATACCAAACAATTTTGTAATAAATGCAAAGATAATACTGATAATTCCTGAGTTTCTAAACGATTAGAAGCAAATTCACCTCCTTTACCATAGAAAATAAAATCATTCACTCCATTCCATCTTTCCACAACATTTAAACCTTCATTTATCTCCCTTCTTACCGCTTCTTCTTCAAGATATTCACACAAAAAAATTGTTTTAATAGCTCTTCCTAATCCTATTAAAGCTAAATAAGTTGGATGTTTGAAAGAATTTTTTCTAAAACGTTTTTAAATTGCTTCTGTTTCTGCCGTTCCTAATCTCAAGGCTATGGCATCTTTTACCATTTGGTCATACTGAGTCCGAATTAAATCCCAATTAATAGGACGGGTAAGAATTGGTTGTAAATTAGAATAAGCTTCAGGCTGGCCAACATGAGGACGATACAGCTTTTGTACCTTAATTCGCTTTAACCGTGGTATTAATTAAAATTCTAACAAATGGGTAAAAGCAAAAGCTATCTCACTTTGTCCGTGACTATCAACATAGTTTTTCTCAACTTCCATACTAGAACAATGACGTAAAACACCCTCAATCATTGCAGCAACTTCGCTTGAAGAACAAGTTTTTAGTTGGGAATAAATGCAGGCTGAGTTTTTCGATGGCGTGCCAATAAATCATTACTCCTCGACCTCTATAACGGAGGTGATATTGGTTCATTAAATTCTGTTCCCATGCTCCAAAATGTTTACTGTCACTGGCGCAAGTTGTGGTTCCCTCTCCCCAAATCTGCGGTAAACGAATCTCAAAGATACCATTAATAACTTCAGCAATGGCACTGCGTAATTGTTCTTTATGAATATAGCGACGGCGCACATAGAGTAAATCTTGATAGTTTTCGCCATTGATACCTGTATTAATGCGTTTCAATCCTGTATTTGTTCCCATGCCATAGAGACAAAGCAGTAATCTTTTTTGTAGCGTTTCTCTATCAATAATTTCCCGCGTTCCCATACTCTTGAAGTTCCGAGTAAAGTTTACCCTTAAATCTGTCTCTTTGAGAATGTCTAATAAGCTGGTTTGATGCAAAATGCGATTGATTTCTCCTTTTAGTTGTTTGAGGTTTAGAGGTTCATTTACTGGTGGAAATGGGCTAAGTCTAATTAAACCTTGATTTTTTCCGACAATATTAACATCTGGGTTATCAGGCATTCCTTTGTCTAATTTTTCTAAGGAGTCAACCATTTTTTGTTGTAGGTTACAGACAAAAGTTTCTACATTTTCTGGCAAGGTTAAAGCTTGATAATAAACTTGACGGTGTTGTTCAAAATCTGTGGGTAAATCTTCATCAGGATTTCGATAGCGATATGCTCCTGTTACCCAGATTTCTTTACAGGATAATCTTTCTCGAAGGGTTTGTAAAACACTAATTTCATAATTAATGCGGTTAATGCGTTCTTTTCCATCGGAGTCTTTTTCTAAAAGGATTTCTTTCCAACCACTTTTTAGCACTCCATCAATGGGTATGTTTTCTCCATTTTCATAGTATCTAGCTCTACTTTGAGCGTATTTCTTGAGTAGCTCTATTGCTTGAATTAAGGGGCGATGAATGTCGTTGTTGGAGTGAAATTCTAAGGTTTCTAGGAGTAGGGGAATCATCCGGCGGTAGTGGTTAGCAAAGGATGCACGGATGACGGTGTGAACTTTTTGACGATAAGCTATGCCTGTAGATTTATATTCTTTGACTAAATTTTGGAGGGTTTGTTGGGGTACTATTGGATAGATAACTTTTTCAATGACTCCAGTAGGTTGAGCTACTGCTACTTCTGCTATACGGAAGAGTATATTCTGTTTTCCTGTAACTTGCTTGAAGTCTTCTATTAGTTGAGTATGTATACGTTTTTCGGCTCTGACACTAATACGATGGATAATTTGAATGAGTAATTCTATTAGATTATCAGTAATTTCTTGACTACGTTGAATACAGAAAGCTGCCATTAGAGTGTAGCGAATAGCGGGGGGATGTTGGCGTAAAAGGTATGGGGTTTCTGTTGCTGCTCGTTGACGATAGGTTTTTACTAGCTTGGGTGAAATTCCGGTGAATAAATCAGTGGGTAAGCCTATTTTATGAATGAGTCTGAGCTTTTCTATTTCAGTTAAAAAACTCCCTAAACCTACTGGGCCTGGGTCAGTTTTGAGAAAAGCAAAATCTGATGTTTTAAATTTTTTTTGGTCGGTGTTATCTTCTTTTTCATCTGATTCTTCTGTGGTTAATAGTATATCAATTTGAGAGATTACTTTCTGGGATAGTTGAGAGAAATATGAATTACAAAAGCTAGTTTCATGTTGAGTTATGGCACTATGAATTAAACGCTCTATTCTTCCTGGTGTTGGAGGTTCGATTTGTAGTTCTTTCCATCTTTGATAGACTTGTTCAATCAAAGATTCAAATCTTTGCTCCGTTGGTAAGATTTGCTGAACCAACCATTCAGTCATTTGTTCTGAATCAGCAACTGTGGCTACTCTAAAATTAAATAAACGACGAATTTCAACTCGATGTGCTTTTGCTGAACGTCCTTGCCAATCGTAATCGGAGTATAAACTTTCAGATACATTAATTTGACGGGCTATGTAAGAGATAATAGTTTGAGGGATAGATGATTGAGAATCAGGGAAACGAGCAAAAAGTTGAAAAAGTTTCAATAATAGTGCAAAACCAATTTGATTTCCGCCTAATTTGTTTCTGACCAGTTTGAGTTCTTGGGGAACAAGTGTCCAATTTTCAATTAATTCTTCTTCTTCCCAATGTTGTTTGACCATCCAATTCTTCTCTACTCTTTACCGTTTCGATTCGTAAACATAGGAGAAAAGGTAGTTGTACCCTCATAAATTCATTATTATTGCAGATTTGGTGCATTTTCAAATGCTTATAAGCAATGCCAGCCAAACTTAATTAATAGACGAGGGTGGAAAGTCAATTTCATCTTTTGCGCTCAGACAGTTGCCAACACGCGGGTACGTTTTCTTTACAAAACTTTACAACGTTGCACCTGGTGACACGAACCTTCGATCTACGCCTAAATGTGGACGTTCTAGCTTTGATGTGCAAAAAAAGAGGGACCTAATTGATAATTCCTATATTGTGCGCGAGCATCGCGCTTTATAACGGAATGAGGCTCTAGGCCGCCTCAAACTCTGCCTGCACGAAAATTCACTACTTGCCGCCTGGTAAATTAATGCAAATAACCAAAGTTAACTCTGGCGGTGCAAGTAGTGACCGCTCCGCTATTTTGTGCTCAAATATAAGTAGAAAGTATAACTATTTGTCGAACTTTGAAACCAACAAATTCTGCTTTTTCGTAATCATTAAGTTGTCTATTATCAATAGAAATAGGTTCATACCAGCCAATTTTTTACAGTACCGAAATAGTATTAAAATCATATTTTCCAGACTCATTGATTTGCCATCTTTGCTCTTGCAGCATTGGTAATTGATTCTCTCAGAAAAGTAACTCTATCTTTTTGAGGTAGCCCCCTGATATATTCATCTACATCTACTTCCAACTTGACCGATACAGGTTTTTTTGCTAACTCTCCTAATGAACGATCGCTTATAGCTACTCTTTTAGTCTGATGAAATACTGAGTCTTTTGGTTTTTGGTTGCGATTACCTTTAGCCATAATACTTCTCCTATAAATTTTTACTCCATTATATCCGAATATCCTGGTATACTAGGATATATAAGCTGAAGTTATCATATATTCAGGTATACCAGGATAATTCTAATCGGTAAAGGGTTGTATTATCCTGGTATACCAGGATAATATATAGATATAGGAAAGGGAAAAACCAAAAGGGACACCACCAAAGCCCTGGAAAAGCCGATGATGTCCCGCCCCCCTACATCAGACATAGGAGAACTACAATGATAGCACAAATACAGAAAAAAAGGCCAGCCCCACCTCAACTGAAGCTAGTCGCACCACCCGTACAACCACCTCAAACTAACGATAACTGGCTATATGCAGGTACAGACGAAGCTTGGTTATATACAGACTACTCTCAAGCTCCTTACAACATTTGTACAGAAGCTGAAACTACAGCCTATAAACTCCCACAGTATGAAGAGGATTTAGACTGCTATGACTGGTCAACTCCTGTAACGACATCAGAGCAGATATGGCGAGAGGTAGAAGAGTTTAAAGCATCGGCATCACCCGATGATTTCGATGAGTTTTAGAAGGTGAGCCATGACGAGCATAGAGGTAGCGATCGCGTAAGCGGACTGGAAGTCTATCGCTGCTTCTATGGATCTGGGTAAACTATTCTACCCGGAGTACATACAAGACGAATTTTTCACAACTACATAGTTGATTGGTTAGAAGCCGTCATCGAAATTCAGTAATCTACACAAACAGGAGAGAATCATGCCAGCAGCAACTCAATCCATCAATTACTTTATAGGCAAAAAGCCATCACCAGAAGACCAGAAAATTCTAGATAAATTGGATGAAATCCTACCCAAACTTAATCAACAAGAAATTTTGGAAGCCATACACGACGTATCTTATGCAATGGCAGACCTCAAGGATAAATCAGAGTACAAACTCTTTGAAGAGTTGGGAGCAGACATAGAAGAAGATAGCAGCAACGTTGCCATTCTCAAAGCATTAGCAACATACCTATCCAAATAAGTCTACCAAGTAGGTGATGATGTAGTTGTATCAGCAGGGCATCATCACCGATAATTTGAGGTTGACTAACTATCAAAAAAGTATCTAAAATCAAGTAAAATATGTCCAACAAACCAAGGTATGATGAAGATGAAAATGTATCTCGTCACAGCGCAACTCACCCGAAAAAGTGTGCTGAAATGGCAAAGAAATATGGGTGGGAATTGAACCGTATTGAGAAGAATGAAAATGATTCAATTTTAAAGGTTGACTGTGTGTTTAACGGTAAGACTGAATTTCCTAAACATTATACAACAGAGGAGGAATAATGGCTAAATATATTATTTTTCAGGCTGATGAAGATGAACCTTTTTGGGAAGATAGAATGCTGCAACATACTCAAGCATTGACTGGAATGCTGCAAGAAGTATGGGATTATAGCGATAAAACTATTCCAGAACCAGGATATAGACCACTTGATTATGTGCAAGTCAAAGAAGATTATAATCCCGAAATTCATGCCCACAGCACTCACTATCGGCAAAGCAATTGGGAAGTAACAAGAGTAGAGGTTTATACTCCTGAAATCCCCGTCACAAAATTTGACCAAATAGTGATTTGTTATTGTAGATATAATCCTATTAATTCAGAACTTAAACTCATGCCAGGACGACAAATATCAAAAGAATCTTTTGATAATAAAGAGCAATATGAGGAGTGGTTAGCTACCAAACAATAGTATAATTTTCCGATAGCATTTGCTATCGGAAAGACACAATAACTCTAGATAATAAAACTAATTTTTTTTGAACAAATCAACTCAAATATACAGGACTTACGCAAGGACACTATATATATAGCGTTTTTGCATAAATCCTGACAATATAATTGAAAATTTATTCAATTTCCCTACGGGATGCTCCGCAAACGCCACTTTTGACCCATATTGTATCATGTCCGGATAATTAGTCAGGACTTACGCAAATTCTTAAACAACACGCTATCCCTGGGGGGCAAATTCCATTTGCCCTTACTAGATATGACGGTTCTGTGTAAGTCCAGTTAGTCATCAAAAAACTTTAAAAGATGAAATTTTCCCAAATGTTCCTGTTCCTAAGTTTGGCAGTAACCCTTGTCATCTCATCAGTATGGGTATCGTTCCTACCTAAAAAAGTTCAAGCTATGTCAACTTCTCAACGTCCTTACGCCGTTTTTGTCAACGGTTATGGCAACTGCTGTGCTTGGGGCATGAATGATGTTCAAAAATCTTTGCAAAATATGGGTGCTGAAATTCGCTATGTTTCTTGGGATAATTTTAAAGACGGCGGCCGTCAAAAAAATTATATCTCAAATGAGTGGCAATTTGTGAGAGACGCAGAATACTTTATCAATAATCAGCTAGACTCAAATCGACCGTTAATTTTAATCGGACATAGCTACGGTGGCGATGCTTTACTGAGTCTTGCACCTAGAATAAAAAGAAGAATTCTTTTTTTAGGGGTTATCGATCCAGTTGCGGCTGAGGGATTGAGAAAACCCATTAAAGATGGTAGAGTACCTCCAAATGTTGACTATTTCTTTAACAGGTGGCAAAGAAATCCACTTAATATAGATAACTTAGTGCCTTTTGATCGGTTTGTAAGTGGAGCGGTGCAGAATTGTCGCGCTCAAACTTGCGACCAACAACAACAGAATATTGCCAGAAGAGTAGATGGTTCCCCTATTAAAGTTGCTTGTAGCTCTTGGGATGTTGATTGTCCTGGATACGAACCCTGGCCTGGTGGTTCTAATGGTCACAAAAAGAAAGGTCTTTATCATAACCTGATGCCGACGGATGCTTACATTCAACGACAAATTATTGATCGCATACCTCAATTATTATAAATTGCCAGGGCAGAATGTGACCCCTAACTGCTAGTCAACTAACCGCTGAGGGTCTGACTCGTAACCTTCTACATCTACAACGATAATAGACTCTCCATATTTTTTCTTGATGTCAGCACAACCTACAGCAGGAGGGGGCGGATAAATGCAGATTTCTTTACCTGAAATAGTTGTAGGATACTGCGGTCAACATTCTGGAGAAGGGGATTGTGCTAGGAGGATTAGGAAAAATTCAATCATTTTAAAATGAAGCCTCAAAAAAAAAATCGGTTACATCTCTCAGGGTAGGGGAAGATGTAAACGATTTACTCAATATTTTTGTACTGAATTAGTTTACGAAACTTTTTCTAGTTTTTTATCTGCGGATTTTGAGGGCTTCAGTTTACGCTTGAGGGTTGAAGCTGCTCCAAGAGTACCCAAGGCAAAAATAGTGGTGGTCGAGGATGGTTCGGGAACTTTCTTCCCATCAACTGAAATTTCGCCTGTTGAAATAGCTGAGATAGTAAGATTATTAGATAAATCAAGAATATTACTATTGAAAGAAAGAAAGCTTGAGTTTCCGTTCTCTGTATAAGTTTGTAAGCCATCGAGATAAGGGGAGTCGATAAAGTTATTCACACTAATATTAGCAAGATCATACTGAAGCTCACTATCAAATTGTGGTTCTCCTCCTTCTCTAAACAAAAAACCATTTACTAAATCTGCTGTTAGTACGGGAACATCACCAACTAAATATTCAATTGTACTGTTAGATAAGAACCATCCTTGTTCTATATCAATTAATAAATTTGAAGTACCAATCGTTATTGTAGCTCCTTCTAATGGATCAGCTATGCTGTCAGAACCATCATTTAGTTTGAGAGTTGGACTTACACTCATGTTTCCAAAAGATAAAGTTTGATTTTCACTATCAAATGACACTTCAGCATCATTGCTTTGATCTCCACTCCAATGAGAAAGAGGATCTCTTTCATCATTTATAGGTTCAGGTGCATGCTCAATTGTTAAGTTAGTAGCAGTAAAGTCAATAAAGCTAAGACCTAGATTTCCAAGGGGAAATTTTCCAGATCCTTTCTCTTGATCACTATTACCGGAAAAGGTAAAATTAGCCAGCAGTTCTTCCATAAACCAAAACGTTACAGAGGTTACACCATCTTCTCCGGTCAATTTTCTTCCTCTAAAAATTGGAGCAGGACTTTCAGGAAATCCCTTAATTGTTCCTTCACCTGATTCTTTGTCAAATTCATAAGTAGCTTTTCCTTCTCTATTACCACCTAAAGTCTCTTCCCAATCGAACGAACCTATTACTTTGCCTGTCGGAGAATCTGCTAATGTGGGTTCTGAAGTATGTAAAACACCTAAAGCAGCTAATCCTACTGTAATCAATAAAGTTTTTTGAATCATAATAAAGAGTAAAAAGTCAGGTTTTAAAGGTAAAACATAGAATTTATAGAAAGTAAGGCTTTATTTACTTTACTAATCAATAACTATTTTCTTGTGACCTGACGAAGGTCAAATTTTAATTTAGTATCTCACAGTAATTCCACGGCGATCGCTCATTTTTCTGCTCACCTATCTGTTCAGTTTTTTATTAAATTGTTCACTTTTCTATAAAACTGCTCACTTTCTGTTCACTTTTTTATTCAGAACGTTCAAAACCAAAGAACCCGCGAAACTATGGCCAGCGTCTAAATCTTAGAGTGGGTAAGCTTCCTATCGTTATCTAGATTTGTTCAAAACATGAATAGAGAACCGAGGAATGTCCCTAAGCAGCCCTTCGAGTATTTATAAATGGGCCAACTAAATGTTTATCAAGAAATGTTAAGTCAAGGATTGATATCCCAGAGCGATCGCTCAAACTAAATGTGGACGTTCTAGCTTTGATGTGCAAAAAAAAGAGCGACCCAATTGGTAATTCCTATATCGTGCGCGAGCATCGCGCTTTATAACGGAATGAGACTCTAGGCCGTCTCAAACTCTGCCTGCACGAAAATTCACTACTTGCCGCTCGATAAATTAATAGCAAATAATCAAAGTTAACTGTGGCGGTGCAAGTAGTGACCGCTCCGCTATTTTGTGCTCAAATATGAATTTGTAATTTTTAATCCTTATACAGTTTGGCTTTCAAAGAAAATCCTGTTGATTTTTTTTCTTTGAGTTGTTACAGATAGATTCGAGAGTATACGAGCTATCAAAATTCAAAAGCTTTATATATTAGTATTTTTCTTGGGTATACAGCTCGGAAGCTGGATTACATATATGTGTATCAAGAGCAAAATTTTACAATGATATTTTCCGATAGCATTTGTTATCGAAAAAAGTCTAGGAGCTTGCCTCAACCATAGGTAGAAAGGGTAGCTCAGTAGTGGATTTTGATAAACCTGTGTCAGTGGTGAACTGCTAGACTTCTGATTGTGTCTATATTTTTGTTTTCCAATATCCTTTGTTTGTCAAGTTTTTCGATAGCATTTGCTATCGAAAAGGCGTAGTAACAAAAATTTGATATATGCTTCAGTTACCATAAAATCATTAGTTTTTTGTAGCGATTGCAAATAATTAATGGTAAAATAAAAAAATCTAGGAAGTGTTAGCGCACTTCCTAAACAATAAGACTGATTTACCTCATTGCTAAATATACAAGCTGTGACAGTGAGGTAAATCTATAAACCTTTAAAGTAATTTTACCATGAATGAAATAATCAGAGCAAAACGGGCAGTTGTTCGGTTTTGTCCCGGCATTGAAGTAGAAGGTTTCGAGCTGCCAGATAGCTCCTATCATGTATCAATCACAACAGCATCTAAAGCTATAGGATTTGCTTCAAACTGGCTTACCTTGACTTTAAAAAGAAGAGCTAAAGCTCTTAAAACTTTATCTGGATTAGGCTTCAGGAATAATATTTCAGACGTGCTAACCGTTTCAAAGACAGGAGATAAGTCTGCCAAGCTTATAAGTATAGGTGATTTTAGTAGTTGTATTTTATACGCAGCCTCTCAAGAAAAAAAAGAGGCCATAGCCTTAAACATGGCCTTAACTCAAATGTCCCTGACCGATTTTTTTAGAGATGCTTTTGGCGTGCGCCCATTAACAATAGAAGAAAAGCGCGTTGCTTTCTACAAAACCTATGCAGAATCTTTGTCTATAGAAGATTGGTTGGCAATGGATAGAGAAGATGCTCGAATTATACAAGAATCTTTGTTGTTTTTAAGCTCTAGTTGACCAGACTCAGGAAAATGACGGCGATCGCTAAATCTATGTGGGCATTCTAGCTTAAATGTGCAAAAAGCTTCCCAGTAAATAAGTGCTACACCGTTAATCACTCTGCGTATTTGATTCCATTTCAGCTAATGCAGCAGCAACTAAGACTTCCCTCATCCATTCCGATCTATTTGGCTTGTTTCTAATATAGTTGTCTATACTTTTTGGTAATTTGACACACAGAGCTGTCTCACCCATCGGTTCTTCACCGGGTTCCAGCTCTGTAATCCATTGCCCTCGTTCATTTTGATATTTCTTCACCATTGCCTGCAACCTCGCGATACACAACTAATTAATTTAATAACACAATACCTTTATCTCCGAAGTATATATCGGATTAGTCTTGCTTATATAATCCTGTTTGTGTATAGCTAATACTCATTGGACAAGGGTTGTGCCCGAAGTATATATCGGTTATTATATAGATATAGAGGAAAGGAAAGAGCCTCTATGAAACTCAAAAGGGACACCACTCAGACCCGTCAAAGTTGATGTGATGTCCCGCCCCTAAACTAGGAGATACTATATGTTAGCACAACAAATCCCCACAACTACTACTACAGCTACAATTACTTCTACAGTTCCTTCTACTTCTCAAAACAATAACTGGCTATATGCCGGGACTGATGAAGCTTGGTTGTATACAGACTACTCTCAAGCTCCTTACAACATTTGTATAGAAGCAGAAACTACTGCATATAAGTTTCCAGACTATGAGGAGGATTGGGGTTGTTATGATTACTCAACTCCTGCAAAAACACCGGAGCAAATCTTGCGAGAGGTAGAAGAGTTCAAGGCTTCTGCATCACCCGATGATTACGATGAGTTTTAGGTACTTGGAATGACTAGCATAGAGGTAGCGATCGCTGCTTCTATGGAACTGGGTAGAATAGTTTACCCAGAGTACATAGAGGCAGCCGTGAGAGTAGGTGATGATGTTGCGATACTGACACCCGACGCTATCATCACCTTACCGATACAAACATTTCATAACTACATCACAGATTGGCTAGAAGCTATCTGTAGCCTGTAATACTCTACAAAAAAAAATGATTAAACTTAGCGACACATTTAGTATCAATCCTCCTCAAGTTGGCTTCACAAAATTCTTCTATTATGCTGAACCAGACTGTGGTTATACGTTAGAAGAGTGGGAGGCATATATAGATTCTCAAATGGAAGATGCGGATAACGAGGGTACATCTTCTTACTTAGTCGGCCTGGATAACCTAGAAAATGACGATGATTGTTGTATCCATCTAGGTATAGACGGCAAAGTATATATAATATGGCTCCCAAAGGGTAAGGCCGAGAAATTAGAAAAACTCCTTGAGATTCAGGAGTTGTAAGAATCCCATTACATTATCAGGACTTACGCAAGAACAGTTTACCCAGGATAAATAGAGGTAGTCGTGGTGATATACACCCGACGCTATCATCACTCTACCAAGACAAACATTTCCTAACTACATACTTTACTGGTTGGACGCGTTCATCGAAGTCCAACCTATATCAAATCTTACAAATATAAAACAATGACCAACTTAACTTACAGAGAATTACAAGAGAAAGTGTATACAGGTAAGCGATACACTGCAGTTATTAAACTTGATTCCATTCAGTTTCACGAAACTAAATATTTAGAGGATAATAGAAGCGCACCTTTTTGGCGAGTTTTTGATATAAAGCTTATCAACTTTATCAAAGATTTGCTAATAGAAACCAATATTGACTTAGTAGTCTGTAGATTATACATTATTTTAGGAGATGCTTATTTTAACCTACCTTGGGAATTAATTGAAGGTTATGGTAGGTATGAAATTGATTTACGCAAAAAACCATTTAAACAGTTTATAAATGCTATCTATAAAGCTTCCGAGGATAGCAATAATTTATTAATGAAACAACAGAGTAATAAAGATACTTTTTTTCATGTTATAAATTCAGTTTGTGAATACCGTCCTACAGGATTGTATTTCAAGAGAGATTTAGTTGTATCGCTCAAGAAAAAATGGGAGCAGGAGTTAGATATTATAGGAGTCGAGTAAAAAAAGCGATCGTGAACTACTCAGCGTGCTAGCTGCCCATCAAATGGGTGCGGTCGCATTACCTTTTTTTTATAACCATGCAACTTAGCTTATTCGACACTGCTGATTACAGTACATCCATCAACAGTGACTACAAAAACTATAAAAACTATGATTACATCATCCTCGCCTTTAGTGGCGGTAAAGATTCTCTAGCTTGCTTATTACAGCTACTAGAGTTGGGATGTCCGAAAGAAAAAATAGAATTATGGCATCATGACGTAGATGCAGCCATTGAAGGCCACCCTCACTTTATGGATTGGCCGTGTACTCGGAGCTATTGTGAGGCAGTAGCTAAGTATTTTGAGATCCCCCTCTACTGCTCCTGGCGATCGGGGGGATTTAAACGGGAGATGTTGCGCGACAATACCCCCACTGCTTCAGTAAAATTTCAAACCCCAGACGGGCAAACAATAGAGACTGGGGGAAATAGTAATAAACTCGGAACTAGGAGAAAGTTTCCACAGCAGTCGGGAAATTTATCCACCCGGTGGTGCAGCTCCTACCTAAAAATCGCTGTGAGCGATGTAGCGATCGCTCATCAGGATAGATTTAAAGGTAAATCCACTTTATTTATAAGTGGAGAGAGGGCGGAAGAGTCCCCTGCTAGAGCTAAATACAAGTATCTAGAGCCACACCGGAAAAATACAAAATCTAGGCAGATAATTCACTGGAGGCCCGTGCATCAGTGGAGTACGCTGGAAGTGTGGCAGATAATCTCCAAACATGGTATTGTGCCACATCCCGCTTATTGGTGGGGTTTTGGCAGAACAAGTTGCCGAACTTGTATCTTTCTTAATGATGTAGATTGGGCTACACTATACCGTTACTCCCCATCCACAGTTGGTAGAATTAGCTCTTTTGAACAAGAATTTCAGCTTGCTATATCCAGGAATAAAAGATATCTCCAACAGCGCATTCAAGAATCTACTGCTAGAGTGGTCGATCCTCTGTGGATAAAACAAAGCGAATATTTTGATCTACCCCTATATACATCAGACTGGCAGTTTCCACCAGGGGCATACGGAGACCAGGGTAGCGGAAGTTGGTGAGGCGGGGCGGTTGGGGCGCTAATGCTAAAAGTTTTGCCTGGATTGTGTTCAATTTTGGTTGTTACAGATAAATTTGAGATTATACGAGATATTTATTTCTGGAAAGCTTACATATCAATTTTTTTTTTTTGATTTACAGCTCAGAAGCTTGATTGCATATATGTGTATCAATAAAAAAAATCTTACATGATATTTTTCGATAGCATACTCTATCGGAAAATATGTAGGAGCTTACATCAACAGCAGGTATAAAAGGCAATTCAGTAGTGGATTTTTGATAAACCTGTGTAAGTGGTGAACCGCTATACTTCTGATTGTGTCTATATTTTTGTTTTCCAATACTCTTTGTTTGTCAAGTTTTCCGATAGCATTTGCTACCGGAAAGGCATAGTGAAAAATTGTAAATCAATCATTTTTATCATCTAATTTTTGATATTATTGGTTATATTAGATGGATAAAGTTTGACATTAATATACTTTGATAAATAGGTAGATTTCAAGAAAAAGATTCCCAGACAACTAATTCCCATATTTTAAGTATTTCTACTCATTACTATTCAAAAGCTTAACGGCAGAAGCTTCCACCATTTAGATGCATTTGCCCTGGTCTAAACTCCAGTAATTACTAATTATGCAAATTTATACAAAATTAATAAACTTTTTCAAAAGTATTTTAGTAATGCCAGTAGTCATATCTACTATTATATTTTTAATCTTTATAGTATTCTTAATTGCAATTTTTAGAACTATAAAACTGTACAAATTTTATGATAAATTAATTGATGTTTATCAATGGTTCAGTGGTAATTTTTTCACCTTTTTATTATTATTGTGTCCCGTTGATGGACTTGAAGATGACATACATTATGAAGCGAGTTTAATAGTTAGCAAAAATATAATATTGTTTTTATTTGTCATAATTGTAAAACATTCGATATCAGCTATATATAACTTAGTTTATAACTTTGAAGATAACTATAAACTATATATAGAATCAAATGTATGGGAGATTTCTCAAGACTATTTATTAGGTGTATTATTTATGTCAATAGGATTTACTTTAGGAAAAAAAATTGTTGATTTCGTATATAAAATCTTATTAGAGTGACATACTCCGGGCACTGAGACTAGCAGAGCGTGTGGGCTACGAGCGCGACTCTACTATGTAGACAGAAACTGAGCTAACAAGGAATGCCCTTCCTTTTCAGTAATATAGGTTGGACTTCTTTAAAAAAGCGCGTGGTTTTCTGTAAATTTGCTACCGATACCCTTATAAGAAGAGGTAATTATTAATTATTACAGCGCTTTTCATGATTAGTAGACCACAAAACTATTTGGGGCGCTTAGAGTAGGGAGTAGGGAGTAGGGAGTAGGGAGTAGAAAAATACTTTTGAGTTGCCCATACTAACTGTAGTATATCTATGTGAAAAGCGCTATAAATGTTAATTATTTACTCCTCTCTTTCTCTTTGACTATCTAACCAATTTTCTACATCTGCAATAGTTTTCATATCAAAAATTTCCTCCCCTAAAATATCTAATTTTGCCAAAGATAATTGTTGAATTTGACTCTCAACTTTTGGAGAAATTTCTCCCAATAATCGCCGAATTAGACGCAATATTTGTTTAACTGCTTCCTCAATTTTTCCTTCTTCTTTAGCTTCCTGTTTAGCTAAACTAATCTCACCTTTCCTATCCCCAATAAATACTTCTTGTTTATGTAACTCCTCTAATTCTTCATTACTTAGATTAGCTCGGTTAGCAATATTAAAAGCTGCTTCGATTTCTGCTACTTCTCCAAGAGAATCAGGAATTACTTCTAAGTTAGGAGCAGATTTAAGGAAATAAATCCATTTATCACTCTCAGTTTCTAACTCTGATAATTCCTTGTTAAATTTAGGTAATTCTAAAAATATTAGTCTTAACTCATCTCGATAGTTAAATGAATCTTTCTCCTCCTTGAATCTAAATTTGTTAATCATTCTTTTTGCTTCTTTAAATAGCACAAAATCTGTAATAGTTAAAGCAATAAAAGGTTTTAAAGTTCGATATCCTTCTCCAGTATCTAACTGATTACCATAAGCTTTAGCTAAGTTATAAATTACTCTTTTTTCAAATGCTTCAACATTCAATACCTGCATCTCAATTATGACTGTAGAGCCATTATCTAACACGGCTCTAACATCTAGATAAGTATCCTTAAGAGTTTGAGTAACTCCTGGATTATAGGGGTCAATTATTTCCAGAGATTGTATAGTATGATGATTGTCATAAACTATAGCATTGAGAAAACTAATTAATATTTGTTTACTGCGGTTTGAACCGAAGATTTTTTTAAAGGCAAAGTCGGTTTTCGGACTGATAAATCTCATAGTTATATTGTTTATAAATAAAGGAACGAATCTTTAATTCGTAGTTGGACTTTAGACGCATTATTAGAAATAGCCTAAAATATACTCAGATATTTACTTTTTTCAATTGTCTCATGTCTACTGTGCAAAAAACTGTTGAAAATTTAGAGATTTCTCAAACAATTGCTGAAGATGTTATCTTTCCTCCAAGCGATCTATATAGTAACGAACCTCCCGTGGAAACTGAACTACACCTAAGACAAATTATATTATTACTAACTTGTTTAGAATGGCTGTGGCGCGACCGCAACGACTTCTATGCAGCGGGTAATCTTACAATTTATTATAGTCCTAGCCAAAGCAAATCCAAAGATTTCCGAGGCCCTGATTTTTTTGTAGTTTTAGGAACAGAACAGAAAAGCCGTAAAAGTTGGGTCGTTTGGGAGGAGAAAGGAAAATATCCGAATGTCATTGTTGAAATTCTCTCGAAAAAAACGGCTGATACAGATAAAGGTTTAAAAAAGAAAATCTATCAAGATACTTTTCGTACACCCGACTACTTCTGGTTTGATCCTTACACTCTAGAGTTGGCTGGATTTCACCTTGTTGATGGAATGTATCAAGCCATAGAACCCAATGAAAAAGGATATTTATGGAGCCAGCAATTACAATTATATTTGGGGTGTTACCAAGAAAAACTTCGCTTTTTTACTCCTGAAGAAAAGTTGGTAAACACACCAGAAGAACGAGCAGAAAAATTGGCAGCAAAATTAAGAGAGTTAAATATCGATCCAGATACAATTGAATGAACTGATTAAGTACTACATTTTCCGATAGCAAATGCTATCGGAAAGAATCACTAACATAAATTATAAATGGTACAGTTTCAACCGAAATCTGTTTGCTGAACCAACAGCTACTCCAACAGAACTTACGCAACGGCACTAATTGTAGTGGTTACATTCGCAATAATAACCAAATTATACACTATATGTAGCAGTGCTGCGTAAGCCCTGATTCTGTTAAGTTCAAACTAAATGTGGACGTTCTAGCTTTGATGTGCAAAAAAAAGAGCGACCCAATTGATAATTCCTATATTGTGCGCGAGCATCGCGCTTTATAACGGAATGAGGCTCTAGGCCGCCTCAAACTCTGCCTGCACGAAAATTAACTACTTGCCGCTTGATAAATTAATAGCAAATGATCAAAGTGAACTGTGGCGGTGCAAGTAGTTGTAACGGCTTGCAAACAAAAACGCCTCGGCTCGCAAACAAGGCAATTTTCAGCTCACATTAATTGCAAATAAAAATAGGTTTCAGCTCACATTAACTGCAAATCAGCTCAAATTATTTGCAAATA
>NZ_JAAHGT010000309.1 GCF_010672385.1 Okeania sp. SIO2F4 | reverse complement strand
TATAATGGGGGATTCTTTCCCCCCACGCAAAGCGCACCACTAATTTTTTCGCTCCTCTTGTGGGGGACCGTTACCCTCGAATTGAAGAGCGCTCCAGCTAAATGCGCTCAAGCTGATAGCTAGTTAATAATTACCTCTCCCTTTTAGGGAGAGGATTGACCAAGAAGGAAAAAAATTTATTTTTCCCCTTTCAAGGGGAGGCTAATAAAGCTGAATTCTTTAATTGTTAATTATTAATTATTCGGTAACTATTGAGGAGTTTAAGTGTAGCTGAAGTACAGCATTAATGCATAGGAATTGCTATTAGTGGGATAGACTCTCCTATGTTCTTAAACAAGCACTCAGCAATCAGTAGGAGCGTTTTTTTTAACGTGAACGAGGAGATTTTAACCTCTCCTCAACTATCTGGTGCTTGGGGTTCCAGGGATTTTAACCAGAACTGCTAAAAACTGAGAGCTGATTGCTAAAAGCTGATAGCTAGTTAAACAAATAACTAATAATTGATAACTAATTAAACTATTCACAAACTTCTAAATATTCCCTCACTTGTGGATGAGTGACAAAATAATCCTCAAGCCAATCACAAGAACTTTTTAACAAATCATTTAACCCTTTCACACGCCACAACTTTAAATCAGTATCTTTTAAAGTTGCCACATATTCACCATCTAAACTTAAACCCTGAGCATTTTCAAATTTAGCTATTTGCCGTCCAGTAATATCCCAAACTCTAACCATTCCATCTTTTCCCATACTAATAACCTGTTCCCCATCCCCACCAAAAGTCACATTTTTCACACTACCTATATGACCTTTCAAATCAACAATTTGATTGCCCGAAAAATCCCAGATTTTGACCATCCCATCACTATCTCCCGTAGCTATGTACTCTCCAGATGGGCTAAAACCAATACTCTCAACCCAACTAGAAAAAATCTTTAATTCTGACACAAGTCGAAAAGAACCATCCCAAATTTTTGCCATACCATCCTCTCCAGCAGTACCAATATATTGACCATCTGGACTAAAATCTACATCCAAAACTCGCCCATTATGACCCCTTAACTCAGCCAACTGCTGACCAGAATTATTCCATATCCGGGCAACACCATCTTCTCCCACCGTTGCCAAACGTTGTCCGTCAGGAGCAAAAGTAATCTGTTTTGCCCTACCCTCCTGACCCTCTAACTCTATTAATTGCTCTCCTGAAACCTGCCAAATTCTTGCCTGACCATTATCTCCAGCAGTAGCTATACGTTGAGCGTCAGGACTAAAACTCATATCGCCAAACATACCTAAATATCCATTGAATTGAGCTAAAGGCTTTCCAGAAATATCCCAGATAGAGGCAACACCATCAACTGTAGCTGTTGCTAATCTACTACCATTCGGACTAAAACTTACTGCCCCAAAAACATCAGACTTTCCTTTAATTTTTGCCTCGTGATTACCTTCTAATTCCCAAATTCTGCCAGTACCATCTTCTCCCAAAGTTAATAGTAATTCTCCATCAGAACTAAAATTAATTTCCCAAACTCGACCTTGATGTCCTTTAAGATTGGTCAACAAATTACCATTATTGTTCCAAATTTTCACAATACCATCACTACCTGCTGTAGCTAAACGTTGACCATCGGGGCTAAAACTGACACTGGTGACAATTCCTTGATGTCCGGGAAGTGTCCCTAATAGTTGACCGGAAACATCCCAAATATTGGCTGTCCCATCTTCTCCTGCCGTAACTAACCTTTTACCATCGGGACTAAAGCTAACATTCCAAACTCCACCTTTAAGTTTTGCCAGCAGTTTACCGGAACGACGCCGCCAAATTCTAATAGTGCCATCCCATCCAGCAGTAGCTAGATATTTTCCATCAGGGCTAAATATGACTTTTTCTACACTACCTTGATGTCCCCTAAGTCTGGCTAACTGTCTACCAGATCGACTCCAAATTCTGGCAGTACCATCCCATCCAGCAGTGGCTAGATATTTACTATTAGGACTAAATGTGACATCTAAGATGCGACCTTTATGTTTTTTGAGAGTTGCTATTTTCTTACCTGAGATATCCCAAATTCTAGCAGTGCCGTCTTCTCCAGCAGTAGCTAGCAGTTTACCATTGGGACTAAAGGTAATTTGCCAAATTTGGCCTTTATGGCCTTTGAGTTCTACTTGTTGCTTACCTAGAAAATCCCAAATTATGGCTGTACCGTCGTCTCCTGCTGTGGCTAGAAGGTCGTCTTTTGGCGCAAATTTAATTTGAGAGATTTTGCCCTGATGTCCTCTCAACTGAGAAATAGGTTGACCTGAGAATTTCAGGATTTTAGCTGTACCATCATTGCTAACTGTAGCTAATAGTTGATTATTAGGACTCATGGCAATGTTTTTGATGTTGGGAATTTGGTTTTTTTCGTGAATATTATTGAGGATTTGTTGTAAGGCAAATATCGGACTTGTGGCTGGATAATATTGGAGTGGGCGATCGCCTTTAATTAATTCTTGTAGTTCTTTTCCAGTTTGCATTGCTGATAATAATGCTTCTATTTCTGCAATTTCAAATTGTCTTAGGGCGTTAATTCCTTGGCGTTCTAATTTTGTTCCTGTTTGTGCTTCTTGTAGTTCATATTTTGCTTTTTCTAGTTGATATTCTGCTTTTTGAAGTTGGTTTTGTTTCTCTTGGAATAGTTTTGTTGCCCAGGCGACGCCAGTTATAGCTACTACTGATAATATTGTTAATCCTGCTACTCCTATTTTTAGTTTATTCTGATAATTTGGGGATGTTTTAACTTTTTTGCGACTTGTTTGATTATTTTGATTTTTCTGATGAGTAATTTTTTGTTTTGGCGTTTCTATCTGTTTCTGTTGTGGATTTATCGCACTCTTACTAGAAGTTTTGTGATTTTCTGGATTTGCCAAGTTAGAGATATTTGCTCTTTTTTGGAAACTTTGTTCCTGACTGTTCAACTCATTTAACTCTAAGGGATTTTCGAGTTGTTTCTGTTGTGGATTTATCCCATCATTCCTATGAATTTGGCGATTTTCCTGATTTGCCAAGTTAGAGATATTTGCTCTTTTTTGGAAATTTTGTTCCTGACTGTTCAACTCATTTAACTCTAAGGGATTTTCGAGTTGTTTCTGTTGTGGATTTATCCCATCATTCCTATGAATTTGGCGATTTTCCTGATTTGCCAAGTTAGAGATATTTGCTCCTAGTTGGAAGTTTGTTACTTGAGTGTTCAACTCATTTAACTCTAGGGGATTTCCTACTTGTTTTTGTTGTGGATTAATCGCACTATTACTAGAAATTTTGTAATTTTCGGGAATTTCCAAGTTAGAAATATTTGCTCCTCTTTGGAAACTTTGTTCCTGACTGTTAAACTCATTTAACTCTAATTTTTGCTGATTAACTATAGGAACAGATTGAGTTGTTTGTGCTAGATATTTTTCTACCCATTCTTGATTAAAAATTTCTGCATAAATAGGACTGTATACCTCTAAAAATCCTTGATTGATTTTCGCTATCCCCGACCTCAATAACTCTTTTATCTCCCATTTACTATTAGCGATCGCATCCTTTTTAAATCTTTGATTATTTTGACCAGGTGGTTTTAGTCTGCCATGTTTTAATAATTGTTGATATATTTCTAAATGACTTGTAGATTTCTGTATCTTTTTCAGCAACAGATTTTGTATTTTGCTGAAATGAACGGGATAGTCTTGTGCATCCCAATTTTCTACCACACAAATTTTTACTAAATCTTCTACTAAACCTACATCATTATAAATTTCTTCTACTCCTTTTTCTCCTAGATAGTTAATAACTATTTGACATAGTTTTTGTGTTAAAAATGGTTGTCCGCCCGACCAAAATAATATTTCTTCCATAACTTTGAGTGGCTGTTTTACTATTCCTGCAAATCTGTTTGCAAAATGAGCCACTTCTTCTATTTTGAAGCTACTAAGTTCAATATATCTACATACATCTACTAAATTATTAGGTATCGTCATCCCTAACAAAGCAAATGTTAAACGTTTAAAATTTGGATTATTTGCTCTTTCCTGAAGACAATAATCAATCAATACTCCTAAGCTACCCCAACCAGAATTAACAACATCATTATCATTAACTTCATCTATAAAAATTACTATCCTTTCATCTTGAGTCTTAGCTAGCAATACTTCTTCAATAAACAGAAATAATTTTTCATCCGCAGCCATATCTGCCGTTTCTTCCCACCATAATTCCGGGAAATGTCGAGGAAATATAAAATTTTTCTCTAAAGTTAAAATTACTTGACTATACCATTCGTCTAGAGTTAAAAGTTGATTGTTAACTCTAGTCATGTCTAGAGCAACACAGATAATATTTTCTGCTTGTAAAAGTTGAATTGTCCTAACTTTTAAACTTGATTTACCTGTTTGTGGAGAACTTAATACATAACAATATTGACCTGCTTTTAAAGCATTAAATAATTCTTGGTCTGCCGCTCGTCTGACATAAGTGGGATGATTGGGTGTTAAATAATTACCTACTTGAAAATTGTATTCTTGATTTTTTTCTATATTCATATTTATAAGTAGTCGTGCTTTTAGGAATTTCCTAGTTGAGAGAGGGAACAGGGAACACTTAACTGGGAACACTTAACTGGGAATCAATAGGATGTTTCATTAATTGATAACTGATAATGGATAATTGATAATTACAAGAAGGTTAAAACCGTTACACCAATTGAAGATTGGGAAATTCAAGAGCACTTTTTTTCCCCTATCCAAGGGGAGGCTTTAAACCACAATTATTTAATTAACAATTAATAATTAATAATTCGGTAATTAATTTTGCATAGGAACTTATTGATTATCCTCACCCTAGCAACTTTATCAGATATAACCTTTCAATTGTAATTAACTCAAAATTAAGGTTTTGATAAATTATTAGATTTTCAAAAATAAATTATATCCCTAATATGGATAAAAATCGTCATTGCGACGATAGGAAGGAATCTCAGGCGTTAAACGAGATTGCTTCCTTCCACTCCGTTCCAGTCGCAATGACTTACATAGGACTTACGCACTTGCAACGTATTTTCGTCATTGCGACCGACAGGGAAGCAATCTCAAACCCCAGTTTTTCTTACATCATGCGTAAGTCCTGTTACAATAACTAATCATCACGGATTTAATATTAGATAAAAATCTCTACTTTTCCAGGTTTTATCTTTATAAATCTTGGAGATATTGAGAGTGGCTCTTACTAGAAAAACAACTCAAGTCTTAGAGGAAATATTAGTTTATCTAGTTCGTCTATTCCTAAAGAAAACTGTGGCTGATATTAGTCACCTATTGGAGTTAATGTTAGAGGATCTTCTAAGCAATCTTCAAAAATTGCTCCTCTTTTAATGAGGTTTCGTTTTAATTCTTCAGTCATTCCTGGACTATTGCTACTGAACTTTGTGTGTGTTACTTCACTATCTTTTAATTTGGCTCCACTGAGGTTAACTCCACTGAGGTCAGCTCCACTCAGGTTAGCTCCACTAAAGTTTGCTCTACTGAGGTCAGCTTCTCTGAGTTTGGCTCCACTGAGGTCAGCTTTAAAAAAGTTAGCTCCTATCAGCTTGGCTACAAAGAGGAAAGTCCCACTCAGGTTAGCTCCACTCAGGTTAGCTCCACTCAGGTTAGCTCCACTCAGGTAGGCTTTACTGAGGTCAGCTTCTCTGAGTTTGGCTCTAATGAGGTCGGCGTTTCTAAGGTCAGCTTTAAAAAAGTTAGCTTTAATAAAGTTGGTTCCTCTAAGGTTAGCTCGAATAAGGCTGGTATCACTGAGGTTAGCTTGAATGAGACTGGCATCACTGAGGTTAGCTTGAATGAGGTAGGCTCCACTGAGTTTAGCTCCACTGAGTTTAGCTCCACTGAGTTTAGCTCCACTGAGTTTAGCCCCACTGAGGTTTGCTCTACTGAGGTTTAACTTTTTCTCACCCTGATTAGTTCTAATTTTCCGAATTAATATTTCTTTTTCATCAACCCCAGTAACAGCAGTTTTAAGTTTTGCCACATCAGTATAAGAAATATCTCCAGTAATTGTAAATGCTAATTTTTCCTTCTCTGGCTCTATAAACTCAACACTTTCTATTGGCACATCAAATATTTCTGTTAATTCTCCAGAGTTAAATGATTCTGCAATTCTTTTCAAACCTTCGGGAGAACCCTTTAAGAAAAACTTTAAGCTTCCTTCATCAACATCAACAATTGTTAATTCCACATCATCAGCGATTTTTTGTAGATGTTTTTCAATAGCTTTTAATTTGCGTTTGTCTATAGTCTTTTTGAGACTGCCAGTAATAATAAATTCTATCTCTATCTCTTCTTTAGGATTCGCTATTTTTTCAGATGCACCTGCTATAGAATCATCTTTATCAACTTTAATCGTTATATTATTTATTGTATTTTTGTCACCCTGAATAATTTGATGACTATTATCTTTATCAATTTTATTATTATATTGTTGAGATTTTATATAACCATTATCTTCGGTAACATTTGTCTGCATACTAACAGGTGCATGAAAATCATTATTATCTATTTCAGATGTAGACTTATGAGTTGACATAAATTTTATTTCTTTCCATTGATTAACAAAATCAGAAGTCAGAAAATGAACTATCAAAAAGTTTTTGTTTGTAGTAGAGCTTTAGCAATATCTATCTTTCCGCTAAAACAATACTACAAACTTTTTTATTCTACAAAAGTAATGCAAGTGCCGCAGGTATTAATTGTTTAACACCTTCAGTAACTGCTGTTTCACCTGCTTTAGTTCCCAGAGATTTTCCCAGATTTTTTAGACTTTCCTTAAAAGAAGGATTTTGTTTAGCCTTTGTGGCAATTTCTTCTACTGCATTTTGTTTAGCTTCTTCAGGAGAATAACTTTGAGAAAGTTGGTCTAACAAATCCTGAATTTCTCCTGCTGCCTCTGCCAGAGATTTTTTATTTTCAGAAGTATAGTTGTCTTGACTTGCTTCTATTTTACTCTCGTCTTTAGTTACATTAGTTTGAAAAATTGCAGTATCATGGAAAGTATTTGTGTTTATTTGTGATTGAGATTCGTTTTTTGATTGATTCATATTATTAGATAGATTGGTTAGATTTACTTTTACCTTAACAAATCCATAGCAAAAGTCAGCCATTATCATATTTTTTTCATTTAATTTCAAAACGAAAATACTTTAGCTTGCTTGAAGTAAAATTAATTATTGGTAATATCATTAACATTAATTACTCCTTGCTTCGGGAGCATTCGTTCTCTAAGTAAATCATAATTCTCAATATTAAATAAATAAATACCAGGAGTTATGCGGTCAAAAATATCAGAGTAGTTTTGATAGATTTCACCCAATATCTCAGTAGTAAATATTTCCTGAAAATAGCTAACTAGCAACTTAGAAAAAGGATTACATTCCCATACTTGTTTGATAGTATTTTTAGCGATCGCTTCAGTAAAAAAACTTTCAAATGACTGCTGTGGCAACTTAACATGATTCTGACAAACCCATCCCGTGCAAGTAAATAAATGATTACTAACTTTACTTTCTACAGATACCCGATACTTTTGATAATTAATAATTAATAATGGATAATTGATGTAAGCATTTCCTGCGGAATGCTGCGCAAACAGCCATCAGCTATCAGCTATTGTTTTTAGTTTTAGATTTCAACCCCACTTTTAAGACTATACTTTATAAACATCTCTTTTGATATAAAGCTTTATAATGGATAGCTTTAAAGGCAAAGTCTTATTGCTGATAGCTGACAGCTAATAGCTGAGTGCTTACTAATTGATAACTAGAGATATAACATTCCTATTTTATTCCTGTCAGAAATGTTGCAACATAAGTGTCAATTACTATAGTTGTCATTATCAATTATCCATTATCAATTATCCATTATTATTTACTCTCCAAAATAATTAGGCGTAAAACTCCCATGTAAACCATAAGGAATATGATGTTTTAAATGCAATCTTGCCACAGGTTCTTTATTCAAATTTCGAGCATCTAAAATCACAACATCTGACCGATGTTCCGCCGCATCATACATCAACATTAATAACCAACCATCATCCTCATTTACCCCATTTGGAAAAGGAACAAATAAAGGTTCCCCCGCAAAACCTCGCGGTGCAACACTAAAAATTTGACGTTCTCCCGTTTGCCAATCAATCTTTAAAATTGCTTGTACAGGAGCATTTCCACTGGACCTATCTGCTGCTGCAATAAATAAATATCGGTAAGCTTCTCCCACATTATTCGGATTTAAAGTCGGAAACTCACAAGAACGACTTTCAACTAATTTATGTTCTACATTATTCTCTGACAAATTAATCTTAAATCGCCATAATTGACCTTCTGGAATTGCATCAAAATCTACCTCCCGAAAATCATCGCCCAGGTCAATTTGTGAGAAAGATTCATAACAAATAGAATCTACATAAATTTCCCCATCCTTTTCCCAAGCATTAGCATGATGAAAGACAAAACAAGGTTTCGTTTCCAAAATTTTCATGGCTTTACTACCATCACGAGGAATTAAAATCGCCTGTGTTGATTTATTAGGTGAAAATTCCAAACATTGACCTGCACCTCGCAATCCCAGAAAGAAAGGAAGAGGATTCAAAGTAACAGGATTTTGGAAAAAGATACAGTAATTTGGTGTAATTACCATATCGTGTAAAAAGGCAAAACCAGGAATCGAATGAGAGTAACGTTTGAGTAATTTTCCCTGACTATTAAATTCAAAAATAGTTATGATACTCGATAAACCAGGTTTCACAGAAAAATTAACCAAAACATCTCCTTTTCCATCCTTTCCTTTCTCAATTCTAGGGTGAGCAGAAAAAGCTTGACCGGGTTGTAAAATTCCATCTACATCATCAATTCCAATAGTTTCTAAATTTTTTGGATTTAAACGATGAGGTTGCGCTCCTTCCCACAATGCCAAAAGTTTATCGCCCCAATAAAGAATGCCAGTATTGGCAATATTTTTATTTTTCAAATCGAAAATATTAGCTAACCAACCACCAGGTTTTTGAGTGCCAAAAACACCTCGATAGAGAATTTTTCCTGCTGCTTTTTCTGCCACATAACCTTCTGTTCTAACAAACCTATTTCGGAAGTGGGCGCGACCATTTTTAAAACTTATTGCACAAACCATTCCATCCCCATCAAAAGGATGAGCAATAGATTGACCATTAATATCTAATAAACCAGGTCCGTTGCGGAAAAAAGTACCGTTTAAATCTTCTGGTATTTCACCTTCTATATCATCAATCCAATAATCATATTCATTGGGTTGAGATTCATATCCTCTTTGCCAATCTTGAAGAGTATAAGATGTAGACTTTTTGATTTGTAAATTTGGCATAACTAAATCCTAATTTTTAAATTGTTTAAAGTATTACATGAAATACCAATGCAAGGGTATCAAACTACTCCAACCACTCCACCAGACAACAAAGCTAAATTAATCACAAATTCCAAACTGAAAAATTATTCATATCTATAGCTATATACCCATGGGGTAGAGTCTCAAACCTTTGTCATAACTAAATTTCCCATAGCTGACTAGAGTATTACAGCACTTTTTAGGATGGTGAGGTATCTAAATTTGCCATAGCTGACTAGAGCATTAAACTACTCCAACCACTCCACTAGATAACAGAGCTAAATCAATCGCAAATTCCAAACTGAAAAATTATTCATATCTATAGCTATATACCCATGGGGTAGAGTCTCAAACCTTTGTGATAACTAAATTTGCC
>NZ_JAAHGT010000308.1 GCF_010672385.1 Okeania sp. SIO2F4 | reverse complement strand
TTAATCCTCCTGTAGAAACTAGCTTTAAACAATCAATTGTTCTGGAGGAGCAAGATACTGAAAAATTTCATCCAGACTCGAAAAATTTAGCAGAAATCGGCAACAAATCAAATTCCAGTTTATTAGACTTGCTAGAGTCAAAACCAAAAACAGAAAATTCTCAAATTGAAATAGGAAAAATCCAGACAAACTTAAAGCCATCAACACCAGAAAATCACAATCAACAAAATCAAACAAATAATCTCAAAACAACATCCCAAAGAAATCCAATCCTGGGAAATTCTTACCAAGTAATGACCAGTATCAATAGTGCCCCAACGATGGCAACAATAAATGATTTATCCCGGATTCAAACCCAGGCATTCGCACTAAATAATCCCCAAAAACGTAACAATTATCCAATTAGATTACCAGATAGAATCAATCAAAGTCTAGTATCAACTATTCAACGACCACCTACTTTTGGCAATACTTCAAAACAGCAAAATTATGTTCAGATAATGACAGATATAAATCCCACTTCAACCATGAATACTGTTCCCAATTTAGCCAGGGTTGAGAATCAAAAACATTCATCAAATAATAGTAGCTTGATTATTGCTCAACAAAACAGTGAAAGTTTTCCTCCACCAGTACCAAACGGAACCTTACAAACAAATCCTCCCCCTCAAATTGAACCAAATTCTAATCCACTATACTCTCCCATTTCTCCTGATGAAGTACAGATAAAAGAAACAATACCAATTACTTTAGAGCAAGCTATTGATTTAGCCCGACGTAATAACCCAGAAATCCAAGTTTCTCAACTAGAAGTTGACAGGAGTAGAGCTAGTCTGCGAGAAGCAAAAGCTGACTTATGGCCTAGTCTTACTTTTGACTCAACTATACAACGTACAGAAAATGCTGGTGGTGATTTGCAAGCACAAGCTCAACAACGGGTATTTGAGGTAACAGGACAAGACCAGTTCATAGACACTGATATTCAAAATTTCCCTACCACAACTTTTAGTAATACATTTCAATTTGACTATGACCTTGGTCTTGGTAAAGCTCGTTCTTCCAGGATTGGAGTTGCTAGGGAACAAATGCGTCTACGGGAGTTAGAGCTAGAGAGAGTTTCAGAACAATTGCGCTTGGATGTATCTAATGATTACTATAATTTACAACAAGCAGATGGACGAGTCAGAATTGGAGAAGCTGCTGTTAAAAATGCTCGTAAAAGTTTGGAAGATGCGGAAGCTTTAGAAAGAGCGGGAGTCGGAACCAGATTTGATGTATTGCAAGCTCAGGTAACATTGTCAAATGAACAACAAAACCTGACAAATGCACTTCGAGATCAACGTAGTACCCAACGTCGTTTGGCAGAAAGATTAAGTGCTAATGAGTTGATTAATTTGACGGCTGCCGATCCAATTGAGCCAGCGGGGTCTTGGCTTTTATCTTTGGATGAAACAATTGTGGCAGCTTTTCAGAACCGAGCTGAGTTAGAACAGCAGTTAGTGCAAAGAGACTTGAGTGATGAGCAGCGGAAACTAGCTCTTTCATCAGTTAGACCAAACTTGAATTTCTTTGCTACCTACAATGTGTTGGCATTAACCACTGAGAACCAAAGTTGGCGAGCAGCTAGGGGTTGGGCTGATGGGAGTACAATAGGATTAAGGTTTAGATGGAATTTCTTTGATGGTGGTGCAGCTAGGGCTGCCGCCAGACAAAGTATACTAGATGGAGAGATTGCAGAAACTAGGTTTGAGCAAGTTAGAAATCAGATTCGTCGGGAAGTTGAGGAAGCTTTCTTTGGTTTAGAAGCTAGCTTTGAAAATATTTCTACTGCTGAATTGGGTGTGGAACAGGCGAAGGAAGCTTTGCGTTTGGCGAGATTACGATTTCAAGCAGGTGTGGGAACTCAGTTAGAAGTTATTCAACAGGAAACAGATTTGACAAGGGCTGAGGATAATTTGTTAACGGCAATTATTGACTATAATCGTTCTTTGTCGGAACTGCAACGCTCTGTGAGTAATCTTCCTGGTGGGAATTTGTCAGATACTCCTTAAACTGGGAGTGTGGGGAGTGTGGGGAGAAGAGCCTATTTTTCAATACGTTTACTCTCCCGCAATATTCATTTAATAGCAAATACATAATTTATCTCTTTTGTCAAGTTTTATTTTAAGAAAGATGTTTATAAAGTATAGCCCTAAGAGGGAAGTTAAAAATTAGCTGATAGCTGACGGCTGATGGCTAAATGCTTACCTATTTTTCCCTACTCTAAGGTTGTGCAAAAGAGGGCAGTAAGTTAAAGTCCTTAATATTAGTTAACATTTTATTACAATAAATTAATAATTAACCATGGCCAACATTAAGTTTGAAAACGAAAATCAGGAAGTAATTGCTGCTGATGGAGCCAACTTAAGGCTCAAAGCTCTAGAAAATCGCATTGACATTTATACCTTTACAGCCAAAATGATGAATTGTGGTGGCTATGGACAGTGTGGCACCTGTGTAGTAGAAATTGTTGAAGGTATCGAAAATCTTTCACCCCGTACTCCAGTGGAAGAAAAAAAGTTGAAAAAAAGGCCCCCCAACTGTAGATTAGCTTGTCAGACCCTAGTTAATGGTCCTGTGGTTGTCAAAACAAAACCAAAACGCAAATAATGATATTCTTGTTTTGTGGTATTTAAACTCAAGGTGGGTAATCATGGAAGTTAATAATTTAGGGTTTGTAGCAACCATTTTGTTCATATTTGTGCCAGCCGTTTTCTTGATCATTTTGTATATTCAAACTGGCAACAACGAAAGCTAAAAATTTAGCATTTCCAAAAAAAAAAGTAGGAGCGTAATCTCAAAATTCCGCTCCTACTTTTATCAGTTATCAGTACCTCTAAATGAAGTCAGAGGGTTGAAATACTGAAGTTTATTTTTTTATTCCCTTAAAAAAAAGGGCAGAAGACCTGATTTTTTGGTCATAGATTACTTTTGACTTTTGACTTTTGATTTTTGAATTGCGCGTAGCGCTCTTTAGCGGACTAACAAGACAGGACAATTAGCATAAACCCGTACATAGTCCGATAAAGAATCTCCTAATAGTCTATCGAGGTCTACAAGACTCTTCGCATTCGATGGACGGCGATCGGGAGAACCCAATATTAATAGATCCACATTCAATTCCTGGGAGATTTTACAAATTTCTGACCCAGGTTTACCACTGCCACTCACACAGCGATATTTTTGAATACCCTTTCTTTTCGCTTCTTTTAAAGCTTCGGCTATAACAGGATCTTTTTCAGCATCAGCGGTATAATCTTGACTTGATTTTCCACTGACATCCTTCTTCAAATGACTCAAAATTAATTCTCCCCCAGGAATTTGATTCACGAAGGAAATACCCATATTTAAAGAATTTTTCCCCTCTTCTGATGAGTCTAGGGCGACCATCACGCGCCTGATTTTTTTGACATAGACATCATCTTTTACCAGTAGCATTGGATGGGAAGTTAACTGGAAAACATATTGACTAACCGAATTTTCCAGAATGGCTTGCAGTTTACCCAATCCCCGGGAACCCATAATAATTAGTTCAGATTCTTCTTCATCAGCCACTTGACAAACAATATCTTTCGGGTCTCCTTGTTTGAGTCGAGGATTGACTTTTTTTGGATCTACCTTTAAAGACTCCACGGCCTCTGCCAGAATTTTCCCACCTGCTTCTAATTTCGCGGACATACCTTCTGCACTTGCTTGAGGGGGTACAACGTGCAATACAGTAACAGATGCTACTTGAAAATAGGGAATTTCCATCAACATATTAAGCATCTGTTCACATAGTCCCCGGCCAGCAACAGCTACTAAAATTTTGTTTATCATAATCTTAAGTTAAGACAATCAGATAATAATAGTCTTTTAAACTAGCATAAATCCCTGATGGCAATGGTAAGTTTGAGAAATGTAGAGTTTTAGAAATTTTTGTAAAGTGGCCTCATCAGAACAATCTCAACCTCAGTTACCTACAAGTGCAATTGAAAGTCAATCCATTCAAAAACCGGAAGTCTGGTTTGAATATGTAGTTCGAGTCCATCCCCATCATACAGATTATGCTGGTATTGTTTGGCATGGAACTTATATTTCCTGGATGGAGGAGGCGCGGGTTGAAAGTTTACGTTCCATTGGTATTGAATTTGCTGAGTTGGTTAACCTCGGTTGTGATTTGCCAGTAGTGGAACTTTCGATACGATACCATAAACCTGTAAAGTTGGGTATGGTAGTTGTGGTCAAGACCCGCATGGCAAATAGTGAAGGAGTCAGGTTGGATTGGGATTACCAAATTCAATCTTTGGATGGTAAAGAATTATATGTTACTGCCAAAGTAACATTAGTAACTGTTGACAAAGAGAAAGGGAAAATTATGCGTCGTTTACCTCCAGCAGTGGAAGCAATTTTGACAAAAAAAATGCGTTTCAAGCCTCGCCCATAAGCGGGCGACTTTTTAAATCTTGTATTATAATTTGATACTATAAAATACAGTGTCAAAAGTCGAGTGTTTGTTCTAGAATATCAAGTCAGGGAACTTAAACCACATCAAACCCAAGCTATAGAAGAAGCTATTCGTACATCTCAATTTGTGCGAAATAAAGTTCCTCGTTTTTGGATGGATAATCCTGGTGTGGGCAAGACTGAATTATTTAGATACAACACTCAATTAAGGGCAAGGAAGCTGTTGGCTAAAATCTGGTTTTATCTATAAAAATCTGGGATTATCTGTGTTATGCTACTAGGATTCATGCGCTGAATTACACCCCACAAACCAGCAAAAAACGCTGCTAGCTAAACACGCGCTTTGTAGTTTGCTGGCGCATAGCTTTCCTGCGGAATGCTGCGCAAACGCTAACGTCATGCTTGGAATTGGGGATTATGGTTGACTAGGAACATCCGTATAGCACAATTCAAATAATCCTGAGAGTAAACTTAAATTTCCTAGTGCAAACGAATACGCATAAACTTTTAGTAGCAATGGTTAAACCATTAAACTATTGGTCGATACGAAGTGTCTAAATGTGCGCCTCAGTATGCTTTGAGGTATTTATCATTATCTTGGAAGCGTTGCTTTAACCAAATTTATGGTCAACCTAAATTCAAGAAAAAAGGTAGGGATGATAGTTTCACTTTAGATGGTTCAATATTGGTAGGCTTTAATCGCATAAAATTACCGAGAATTGGATGGATAAAAACCTTTGAAATCTTGCCAGATCATGTTACTCCGTTTAGCTGTAACTATAACTAAAAAAGCCGATCGTTGGTTCATTAGCTTCAAGATAAAAACAGAACCTCAAGTCACTGAGAAATCAGTTGATTTAGTTGGTGTAGATTTGGGTGTGAAATCACGCTTCTTCACTTTCAACTGGTGAAGTATTCTAAGCGTGCTAAATCTTATAGAAAGTTAGAAGCTAAACTTTTTAGGTTGCAATACTTGAACCGACATAAACTCAAGTTTTCGCGCTAATTGGAAAAAAACACAGCTAAAAATAGCTAAATTACACACAAAGGTAGGTGATATCAGAAAAGATACATTGCATAAACTTACTACTTACACTTAACAGGGAACACTTAACTGGGAACAGGGAGAAATAATTGATAATTTCTCCATAATAATTGATTTTATTTTTTATTGTTGGAGATGTCTATTATGTATAAATTTATAGTCATTTATAGTCATTTTAAATAAGAATGAAATATTTTTTTAGCTGAAATACTTTGACAGAAAGAAACCCTTGTCTCAGTCTAAACTGAAATGACTATAACTTTAGATTGAGACAAAACTTTCTTTCTCTGAGGGAGTTTCAGACGAAAAAAACGTCTCATTTTTAAGTTAAATTACTATAGTATAGCTAATTGATACTCATAAGTAAGTAGGGTTGGGCAGAAACAACTGTAAGTAAAGCTTATATGTAAGATAAACCCAACTCTAAACATAATATTTATTGGGTTATCTCTAAGATTAGGAAATTATATTCCTGCAACCAAACCTAAAAATACTAAATTATTCAGCAAATTATTCTTTAGCAGTTAGAGTTTTTAGACTATACGAACTTTGCACCTCATTAGAATTATTATAGGTTTTGATAATTATCTCTCTGTCGAATATCATCTAAAGGAGATTCATGGGTACTAGGTTCATCTGGACAAAATTATACAATAACTCTAACTCTCATTTTTCCCTTTTGCCAACCATCACTTCCTATCCTTAATAATTCACAATCTATACCATCACAAACCATTGATGTTCAGGTCTACTTCTAGTCTTAAAATCATAATACTCGGTCTTAATTTCTACACCCCGCCCTTTTAATCCTTCCTTTACTGGTTTTTGCAATAAGTTGTTAATCACATCAGACATAGCTTTCCTAATTTGATTTACTTTAAATATTCCTCAAGCAAATGAATATACATCATCTTCACGGTTATTTTCTAAATATTTATGATTATTATTCATCTAAAATAAGATACCTTTCTTGAACTATAATTCCCAGACAAATTGCCTAGGAAATAATGACAGGTGTAATCTAAACTAAAACAGCAGAAACAAGCTCATTTGCTATATCAAAATTAGCCGTGACATTCTGTACATCATCCAGGTCATCAAGAGCATTCATTAACTTGAGCAGCGATCGCGCTTGTTCAGGATCGCTCACCTCAACAGTATTACTAGAAATCCACCGAAACTCCACCTCACTTACATCAAAACCTTTTTCTCGTAAGACCTGACTAATATTTTCCAAATTAGTAGTTTCAGTGAATACCTCTGCACCCTCAAAATCATCCTCCGAAATCATTTCATAATATTCTGCTTCCCCTTCTACAGATGCTTCCAATAATTCATCCTCATCAACAGACCCCTTAAGAGTTACCACACCCTTGTGGTCAAACATCCAACTGACACAACCAGTCTCACCCAAATTACCACCATTTTTAGTAAATGCACTTCTCAGGTCTGCTGCTGTGCGGTTGCGATTATCTGTCAATGCCTCAATTAGAATCGCTATACCTCCGGCACCATAACCCTCGTAACGAATCTCCTCCAATTGACTTCCATCATTTAAATGCCCCGAACCTTTAGCGATCGCCCGTTCAATATTATCATTGGGAATACCTGCTTCCTTGGCCTTCTCGATCGCCGTGCGTAACTGAAAATTACCAGCGGGGTCAGCACCACTACGAGCAGCAACAATAATTTGGCGAGATACTTTAGCGAAAACTTTGCCTTTAACAGCATCTACTCTTGCTTTTTGGCGTTTAATATTTGCCCACTTACTATGTCCTGCCATAAAATCAAATATCGTCAAAAAATTTTGTGAAATAGTTACTAAATTGTTATATAATAGTACATTGACATACTCCCGACGCTCCCCTACGGGAGAGCGAGGGATTCTTCAGTCTGGGAGACCCTGACCGCAGTTTTAACAGAAGTGATGTCCTCCTCCTGTGTTGATAACAATCCAATTTTTTGTATCAGGAGTGCCGAGTTATAGTCTCTGTCTAGCTCTTGACCACACTTAGGGCATGAATGCCTTTCATGTCGCGCAGCGAAACGATCAGACAAACTTTTAGACACTCTATTTAGGCACTCCCAACAATGCTGAGATGTTCCTTTTGGGTCTACTTTTACAACTCGCTTACCCAGTTTCCAGGCTATATACTGTAAAACATCAAGAGAATTGATAGTAGCTGCATCTTGCAAAGACTTATTCAATCCTGATTTGGCTAATTGACCATTAGGTAAGAATTGACCATTGCTTGCTAATTTAGCTTTGCAACGTCGAACTAAATTGGCTATCTGTAACTCTTCCAAGAAAATAACACTTACATCACTAAACAGATGATAAGCAAGTTTGAATTGCCAGTCTAGTCTTTGTCTAGCTATTAGTTGATGTAGTTTAGCTATTTTACGCCTCAGTATTTTCCAAGCCTTAGAATGTTTTGTTTTTTTAGCCAATCTCACCTGGAGTTTAGACAAACGATGTTCAGAGAGTCTAAAAAACTTAGGGACTTCTATAAACTCCCCATCAGATGTAACAGCATAGTGTAATAATCCCAAGTCAATACCCTTTGAGTTATCTTCGGTAGGTTGAATTTCTACAACCTCTACAGGTGTGGTTTTGTCTTCTATCGTGAAACTGACATACCAACCGTCGGCCTCTCTAATTACGGTACCTGTCTTAACCTTGAATCCTACTGGTATTGGGCGATTGTAAACCAAAGGAACTAAAGCAATTTTGGGTAGATTGACACAACAACGACCGTTAGGATTTTTGGTATGGGTTTGCATTTGATAGTTGAGGATAACTAAAAGAGTTATAGTAATGCCTGCCTTTGAATTTAGGTCTACCACGGGTTTTACCGTTTTTGTCAGGTAAAGTAAAGTTATCCATTGTTGTTTGTACTCTTTGGATGACATCCTGCAATACCTGGGAGTGGATAGATTTATACTCAGGGAAAAGTTTTTTAGTCTGTGCTAAATCTGCCAGTTGAACAGTCTCCCACAAAACATAACCATTGAGTATGTTCGGGTACTTATCCCCTTTCTTGGTTATTGGATTACCATTGCTGTCTTTTTTCCTACCGTCGCGCGTTTGTACTCTAAATTCTGGGATATGCATGATAAATCCGTTCTACAGGTACTACTGAAACATTAAGTGTACAATGCTGTATTGGTGCGCGCATTGCTTCAAACCAGTTCAACCTTTCAGCTAAACGATAGTTATACTGCTTCCTAGTCATCTCTAACCAATTAGATATAATTACCGCTTGCCTTTTATGTGGTTTTAGCTTGTACTTATATTTCAGTAGCATATAATATCGACCTTTATTTCTACATTGGTTATTATATCCAAAATAACGACAAACTACACAAATAACGCCCGGCTTTCCCATACGACGCTCGCCTACGGGAGAGCGCGGGACTTCCCGCCGGGGGAGTTAAACAAACCTGACAGTAGTTTCTCTATTATCTAGATGAGAAGTATCTCCATTTAATTCCATTACCCATTGTTCTTCTCGAAGGACAATTTTCACTAAACAACAAAGAGAAGCCTTAACTTCAGTTTCAGCAATTTCACCAACTAATCCAGCAGCAGTGCCAATAACTGAGGCACCATGCCCCACCAATAAAATATTTTCTGTGGGAAACTCTGCCACCAAACGCTGAGAAATTTCTCCACTTCGCTTCATACAAGCTTTCCAGGTTTCTGGATATTGGGAAGTACCTCCATTGTAAGAAAGATCTATTCTGCTATAAATTTTGGCCATAGTTTCTAGAGATAGAGTTTCTGGCATAGCAGGCATCCATTCTGGATTCAACCATTCACACAAAGCCCAATCTAATTTAATGGGTAAATCAAGAACTTCTGCTACTTCATTGGCAGTTTGTACAGTTCGCAGAAAGGGAGAGGCAAAAATCTGGGTGATATTTTCCCCAATTAAACGCTTTGCTAGTTGTTTTGCTTGGAGGATACCGTCATCTGAAAGATGGGGGTCGTATGGTCTTTCCGCAGTATTAAACCATTCAGGCTTAACAAAGTCGATGCGGTTTCCGTGCCTTGCTATCCAGATTGTTTGTTGGGTCATAAATTCATCTGTTGCAGATTGCCACAGTTTGTCAACTTTAATATATAGCAATTAGGACATCCCAGAGACATGAATTCCCAGATAGTGGCCATATAATTTACTGTGCCTTTACCAAAACTTCATCAAATTACTGAGTATCTTTACCAAATCTTGATCTAAAATTACGCAAATACTTGCTAATATATGAAATATAGATAAATAAACAA
>NZ_JAAHGT010000307.1:6401-9841 GCF_010672385.1 Okeania sp. SIO2F4 | reverse complement strand
TATCACAAATTTGAATGTAACATCCTTTTTTGAATTTGGTATAATACTTACTAAGTTTAGCTGATGACCTTTTTCGTGTCGGACTTTTAATTCTCCTTGGAGACTAATTCCTATTTCTAGCTGACGGCTGAATGCTTACTTTTTTTTTAGTATGACGCTTTGTCTTTTGATTTTTTTACTTTTTTATGTATATTATTCATAAATAATAATAAAACCTAAAAAAAAATATGAATAAAATACTCAAGCTAACATCCACAATACTAATTTTAACTGCTGGATTAGGAGTTGCCTCCACAGTCAATTCTTCGACTAATTATTTAGTTGCTGATAAATCTCACAGTCATATGAATCATAGTCATAAAAAGATAGAAATTCCCACAGGAAAACCAGTTCCTGAAGTAGATTTATTTGTTTATCAAGATACAATGAAAGGATGGAATTTAGAGTTAAAATTAACTAACTTTAAATTTGCCCCAGAAACAGTAAATCAAAGTAGTAACCCTAATGAAGGTCATGCTCATTTATATATCAATGACAAAAAAATAACTAGAATTTATGGCAATTGGTATTATCTGGGAAGTTTAGAACCAGGTAGCAATAAAATCACTGTTACTCTAAATACCAATAAGCACGAAGATTTAGTTAGTAATAGCAAGATGATTATGGATACAGAAATCATTGAAGTTACAGCACAAAAATAGGATGATCGCTGAAGTCATAATTCAGAAGTCAAAAGTTATATCAAATCCGGTTAAACAGTTATAGATTGATTAAGTTTTTAGGAGTCAGGAGTCAGGAGTCAGGAGTCAGAATGAATAGCTTTAATACCATCTCTTAATTCATAACTTATCTTATTAGTCAAAAGGAAATCTCCGATAAAATATGCACGATCACCCTTATTAGTTGATTCTTTGTGGGGTGGGCAAATATTTGCCTACCCTACTACTATATCTATATAAAAATCAAAATTTATTTCTGTCTTTGAAAAATCAAAATATATAACCCTTGTCCGTTAGTAGGATTAAAAACAACGTCAGTTTGACTTAATTCCCATCCATCTTTTCCAGCTTCATTTAAAGCTTTCGTATAGTTATTTCTTTCTTCCTCGCTTTGAGGAAAACCAAATTGATATTCAACTTTATATTCATATTTCCTTCCCCTACCCTGACTTAACTTTTCTGAATTCATCAATTCAATTTTTGACTCTGTTTTTCCTTGAAGTTGAGGGATAGAAGTTGCTAAAGTTTGATTGGGTGAAAAAATTAATGCTACTGCTAGGAAAATAATCGCAACATTCAAAACAATTAAGTTAATAACTATAAGTTTATTTAGATTCCACTCTCTCATACATATAGCCTCTATTAGTTGGAAAAAATTGGAGAATTTTAGTCACTTTTGTAGGTTGGGTTGAGGTACGAAACCCAACATATAATTAGATAGACATAATTTAGCAAGTACACAAAATTAATTACATTTTTGTAGGTTGGGTTGAGGTACAAAACCCAACATATAATGTATAGGACGTAATATCAAATCCCGATAATTAGTTATTGTAAGTCATTGCGACTGGAACTGAGTGGAAGGAAGGAATCTCCCGCCACCATAGTGCAGAATAGCAGAAATAACTGACCAGTTACAAAATCCTAAAAGCCTTACTAACCAATACTTTTGAATTTTGAATTTTGAATTTTGACTTCCGCGTAGCGGCACTAGAGATTGCTTCCTGTCGTCGTAATGACGACTTTTCATCCGGATTATATATAATTCAGCAGGTACAAAAAATTAATTACATTCTACTGAATTTCTCTTGCCTTTCTTAAGTATTAAACCCAGATTTTTCTTTAACCCATAATGCTCGTAAAAAATTCTATCGTGTCTTTCAAAGCAACAATAAAAGTATCAATATCATCACGAGTATTATAGAAATATAAACTTGCTCTTGCTGTGGATGAAATATTTAAATATTGATGCAAAGGTTGAGCGCAATGATGACCGGAACGAATCGCTACCCCTGCTTCATCTAACATTGTTGATAAATCGTTGGGGTGAATATTTTCTACTTTAAAAGATGCTAATCCTGCTCTACCTTCACCATGAGTATTTGGTTGAGGTCCGTAAATATTAACTTGAGGAATTTGACCTAATTTCTCAAATAAATAAGTAGTTAATTCTGCTTCATAGTTATGGATTTTTTCCATACCTATATTTGTCAGATAATCTACTGCTGCACCAAGAGCGATCGCTTCTCCTATCGCTGGTGTTCCTGCTTCAAATTTATGAGGTAATTCTGCATAGGTGGAATGGTCAAGAAATACTTCGGAAATCATTTCACCTCCTCCTAAGAATGGTGGCATTTCCTCTAGTAAGTTTAACTTTCCATACAAAAAACCGATGCCAGTCGGAGCGCACATCTTATGACCGGAACCTACTAACCAATCACAATCTATTTCCTGCACATCTACCACGCAATGAGGTAGACTTTGGCAAGCATCTATTAATACTTTAGCTCCATTTTGATGAGCGATTGAGCAAATTTCTTTTACTGGGTTAATACAACCTAAAACATTAGAAACATGAGCAACTGCTACTAACTTTGTTTTGTCTGAAACCAGAGTTTTATATTGTTCAAAATTAAATTCTTCAGTTTCAGTCAATTCGACAAATTTTAAAACTGCTCCGGTTTTTTGAGCAATCATTTGCCAAGGAACAAAATTACTATGATGCTCCATAACAGAGACAATAATTTCGTCTCCTGATTTGAGATTATTTAAACCCCAAGAATAAGCGACTAAATTAATAGCTTCACTAGCATTTCGAGTATAAATAATTTCATTCCGAGATGCCGCATTGACAAAAGCAGCTACTTTATCTCTTGCTCCTTCATAAGCATCTGTTGCTTTTGAACTTAAAGTATGAATACCCCGATGCACATTGGAATTATATTTGAGGTAATATTCTTGCCAAGCGTTTATCACTGCTAAGGGTTTTTGGGAAGTAGCAGCATTATCTAAATAAACCAGTGGTTTACCATTTATTTCCTGATTTAAAATCGGAAAATCTTCTCGTACTTTGTCTGCCAAAGTTCTTTCTTGAATAATAGTCATTTTTTCAGGTATTAGTTATCAGTTATCAGTTATCAGTTATCAGTACCTCCAGTAATAGGGAGGCAAATAAAATCCGAAATTGCCTTTTTTATCCCCTTGAAAGGGGAAGTTTGAGAGCTGATTTTTTGGTCATTTTTGCAAGTTTTTCTTTTTCTATTACCAGGGAAAGAAATGGTAAGAGCCAGAATTATCAAATTAGATATTTTGTCTAGTTGAAAAATCAAAGGTCTACTTTCCTGATATTTCTCATCTATTAGATTTTGACTAGAAATACTCCCGTGAATTTTCCCAGATGGTAAAAGACAAAAAAGCCAGAATTATCAAATTAGATATTTT
>NZ_JAAHGT010000307.1:0-6391 GCF_010672385.1 Okeania sp. SIO2F4 | reverse complement strand
TAGTTGAAAAATCAAAGGTCTACTTTCCTGATATTTCTCATCTATTAGATTTTGACTAGAAATACTCCCGTGAATTTTCCCAGATGGTAAAAGACAAAAAAGCCAGAATTATCAAATTAGATATTTTCTCTAGTTGAAAAATCAAAGGTCTACTTTCCTGATATTTCTCATCTATTAGATTTTGACTAGAAATACTCCCGTGAATTTTCCCAGATGGTAAAAGACAAAAAAGCCAGAATTATCAAATTAGATATTTTCTCTAGTTGAAAAATCAAAGGTCTACTTTCCTGATATTTCTCATCTATTAGATTTTGACTAGAACAGGACTTACGCATGAGGTAGGAAAAACTAGGATTTGAGATTGCTTCCCTGTCGGTCGCAATGACGGAAATACATTGTACTGCGTAAGTCCTATAGAAATACTCCCGTGAATTTTCCCAGATTATCTTTTTCCATAACATAAGTCTAAATCAACTTTTTAACTCACCTTCTTCCTTCTTCCTTCCTCCTTCTTTTAAACTTTACAAGCGACACATTGTTTTAAAATGTGTTCCAAAGAAGGTAAAGGCAACTTGTTAATAATTTCTGCGGCAAAAGCATCAATTAATAAGTTGCGACTTGCTTCTTGACTCAAACCTCGACTCTGTAAATAAAATACCTCATCATCATCTAACTGACTAACAGTTGCTCCATGAGAACATTGAACATTATCAGCAATAATTTCTAACTGAGGTTTTGTATCAACTCTTCCACCAGAAGAAAGTAATAAATTACGATTTAACTGAGCAGCATTTGTCAACTGTGCAGTCTGAGAAACATAAACTTTTCCATTAAATACAGAATGCGCTTTATCATCAACAATGCACTTATAAAGTTGGTCAGTCACACCATTGGGATGATTCAAAATAATGCTGCTGTGAGTATCCGCTTCTTGCTCATTGCCAATAAATGCCAAACCATAAAGATTAGTTTCCGTTCCCTCACCCATTTGAGCAACTTCTAAATTATGACGAGATAACCTTCCTCCTAAATGAATAGCATTACAAGTATAGCGACTATTTTTAGCTTGAGCGATCGCTGTTTTGCCAATATGAAATGCTGCTCCTGCATCTCGTTGCACCCTGGTATGATTAATTTCTGCATTTTCCTCTACCCATATTTCTGTAACAGTATTTGTCAGATAGGGATGAGAAATTGGTGCTTCTGGACAAATTACTTCTGCTGTCACGCAATGCTCAACTATTTTCGCACTACTATTACTTTCCGCTACTACCAAACAACGACGCTGAGTCAATATAGGAACTTCAGTCTGAGTGGCAATAAATAATAGATGTATTGGTTTTTCTACAACTTGATTTTTTGGCAACCATATTACTGCTGCATCAGTTAAACCAGCAGTATTTAGGGAAGTAAATACTTCTTGACTCCCTGGTTGTTGCGCCAAATAATTGCCGATGCGCTCTTGGTATTCACTCGGTAACTGCCCCAAGTTGCCTACAAATATCTCATTTTCTATATCTGTCAAGGATGATAAGTTAGGTGCAAATACCCCATTCACAAATACCAACCGACTGTCTGTTGCTTCCGACAAAATAAACGGAGTAATATTCAAAGCATCCAAGTCTACTGGAGCAGGTGCTTGGAAACCTAACTTCATCATTGCAGATAAGTCAGTAAACTTCCATTCTTCATCTCGCTTAGTCGGAAAAGCTAACTCACGAACCCACGCTGCTGCGCGATCGCGTACTTGTTGTAACCAAGCTGCCATTTTTGTATCTAGAGGAAACTCTCGTGGTACAGTTGGAGAAACTCCTTTACAAGATTCTTCAAGTAATTTATCTAAATAAGATACCTCTGGTTTTACGGACACTTGCATAATTTTTATACCAATTATCAAAAGTATAGCGCTACGCGCTAGGGAACAGGGAACAGCGGTGCGACCCCGCGGGGTGCGACAGACGCAAGCGGTCAGACCCCGCGCCGCCGACAGCTCGCTTGCGGAATGCTGACCAAGAGAGGGAACGCGCACCAAGACAGGGAGCAGGAAACAGTATACTGTCAAAGGGTTTCAGGATTTATCAATGTCCGCGCCCTTTGCTTCGACTGCTATAATATTATACTTAGGTGACACTTCAATTATTAAGTAATTAAAAAAGTGGTCATTTCAGTTATCAGTTATTAGACATCTCCAGAAAAGAGGGAGTAGGGAGTAGGGGGAGAGGATTAAAGGTTTCTGTTTAAAAGAAAAAATCCCTTTTAGTCAATCCTCTTCCTTATAAGAAATAAGAAGAGGTAATTATTAATTATTAATTGTTAATTGTTAATTATTTAAACCCCTACCTTTGCTTCTTCAATTACATCATCGTAACCTTTTTCTTCTAGCTCTAATGCTAGTTCTTTTGTACCAGTTTTAATAATTCTACCACCTTCGGTAACATGAACAAAGTCTGGCACAATATAGTTTAATAAACGTTGATAGTGAGTAATTACTAACAGAGAATTTGATTCATTTGCTAATTGATTTACTCCGTTTGCTACTATCCTCAAAGCATCAATATCTAACCCTGAGTCTGTCTCGTCTAAAATTGCTAATTTTGGATCTAACAATGCCATTTGTAATATTTCATTTCGCTTTTTTTCCCCACCAGAAAAACCTTCATTTAAACTCCGGTCTAAAAACTCTGGTTTCATCTTGACAATATCTAATTTATCCTGTACTAAATCGTCAAAATCAAAAGCATCTAATTCTTCTAATCCTTGATGTTTCCGTTTCGTATTATAAGCAACTCGCAAAAAGTCTAAGTTACTCACTCCAGGAATTTCTAGAGGATATTGAAATGCCAAGAACACGCCATTTAATGAACGTTCTTCTGGCTCCATTTCTAATAAATTTTTACCTAAAAATGTAACCTCTCCGCCAGTCACTTCGTAAGCAGGATGACCTGCCAATACTTTAGAAAAGGTACTTTTCCCAGAACCATTCGGACCCATAATGGCATGAATTTCTCCAGCTTTTATTTCTAAATTCATGCCTTTGAGAATCTCTTTTCCTTCTACATTGGCTGTTAAGTTTTTAACAGATAAAATAACTTCACTATTTTCTTTAATCATGTTTACCTCTTTTGTAATGAATAATTAATAATGAATAATTGATAATTAGAGTATTAGATAGTTAGATAGAAAACTAGAAACTTACAAAACTCTTTCATTATCAATTATCAATTGATTTTTGGTTGTTTGATTTAGCCGATTTGACAATAGCCGTCTTTTGTAATGAATAATTAATAATGAATAATTGATAATTAGAGTATTAGATAGAAAACTAGAAACTTACAAAACTCTTTCATTATCAATTATCAATTGATTTTTGGTTGTTTGATTTAGCCGATTTGACAATAGCTGTCAGGACTTTTAAGAGTTCTATACAGTTTTGATTAATAGAGTCAAAACCTTTAACATCAATGTAATTTGCGTATAGGCAATAACTCTAACCAATACAGAGTTTCATTGACCTCTTTCAGAGTAATAGCCATTTTATGTACAAAATCGGCAGAACTTTCAGCGTATTCAGCTTCACGCACCAGAGCTACTATTGCTGTACCACTACGAAGTAATTGCTTTGATAAAACATAGTCTTGCTTCTCTTGATTAAGGTGTTTTGACAATTTAACAATTCGTAGTGCAAATGCAAATGATTTTTCTTTAACTACATTATTTTTCACAATTATCAATTATTAATTATTAATGTACCCTCCAGCATTATTAATTATTAATTGTTAATTGTTAATTATTAATTGTTAATTATTAATGTACTCTCCAGCATTATTAATTATTAATTATTAATTATTAATTATCCCACCGTTCCTTCTAATTTCAAACTTAATAATTTATCAGCTTCCGCAGCAAATTCCATTGGCAATTCATTAAATACATCCTTACAGAAACCACTAATAATCATAGACACTGCATCTTCAGCAGAAATACCTCTTTGAGTAAAATAGAAAAGTTGGTCTTCTCCTATTTTAGAAGTAGAAGCTTCATGCTCAACCTTAGCACTATTATTGTCTACTTGAATATAAGGAAAAGTATTAGCTTGAGCGCGATCGCCTATTAACATTGAATCACATTGAGAATAATTCCGCGCTCCCTTCGCACCAGACCCCATTTTCACCAAACCACGATAACTATTAGCAGAATTTCCAGCAGAAATACCCTTAGAAATAATTGTACTGCGAGTATTTTTGCCAATATGTACCATTTTTGTACCTGTATCTGCTTGTTGTTTATTATTAGTTAGAGCAACAGAATAAAATTCTCCCACTGAGTTGTCTCCCACTAAAACACAACTAGGATATTTCCAGGTAATAGCGGAACCAGTTTCTACTTGCGTCCAGGAAATTTTAGAATTTACTCCCTTACACAAACCGCGCTTAGTCACAAAATTATAGATACCACCTTTTCCATTTTCATCTCCAGCAAACCAATTTTGCACTGTGGAATATTTAATTTGAGCATTGTCGAGAGTAACAAGTTCAACTACAGCAGCGTGAAGTTGGTTAGTGTCAAACATCGGAGCAGTACAACCTTCCAAATAGGTAACAGAACTACCCTCCTCTGCTACAATTAAAGTCCGCTCAAACTGACCAGAGTCGCCATTATTAATTCTAAAGTAGGTAGACAAATCCATCGGACATTGTACACCTTTAGGAATAAAAACAAAAGAGCCATCACTAAATACAGCAGAATTTAGAGCAGCAAAAAAATTATCCCCCACTGGTACAACACTACCCAGATATTTTTCCACTAATTCTGGATATTCTTTTACTGCTTCAGAAATAGAACAGAAAATTACTCCTTCTTCAGCAAGCTTTTCTTTAAAAGTAGTAGCAACAGAAACACTATCAAATACAGCATCAACCGCAACATTACTCAAACGTTTCTGCTCTGATAGAGGGATACCAAGTTTCTCAAACGTATCTAAAAGAGTCGGATCTACTTCGTCTAGACTTTTCTTCTTATCTTGAACTTTTGGCGCTGAATAGTAAATTATATTCTGGTAGTCTATTTGTGGATAGTCAACCTCAGCCCAAACTGGTTCTTTCATTTCCAGCCACTTTTTATATGCTTTGAGACGAAAGTTGAGCATAAACTCTGGTTCATTCTTTTTAGCAGATATCAAACGAACTATATCTTCGCTGAGTCCGCGAGGAATGGTGTCTGATTCAATGTCAGTGACAAAACCATATTTATAAGGTTGATTGACTAAGGTTGTTACTTTAGCAGTCATTGTACTTATTTCCTAGTTACTTATATTTACTTACTTAGCAATTAAAAGAGATCGGCTTTAGTGGCCTTTTTTATTTAAACAACTTATTTGTTGCTTAAGTCTATTTTAGGTTACATTAACAACAGTGATATTGTCAAAGTCCAATTTAAAAAAAAATTTTTGGCCAATAAATAAGGTCTTCTGTCCCTTTAAAGGGGATGAAAAAAATATTCAATTCAGTATTTCAAGTCTCCCAATACAGTCGGAGGTACTGATAACTGATAATTAATAACTGATAACTGACAATGATGGAAACGACTCAACAAAATTCAACCAAACAAGAAATCCTGCAACATTTGATGAAGCGAACTCAAGCTACTGCCTTGGAATTAGCTGAGTCCCTAGAAATTAGCCCCCAAGCTATACGTCGCCATTTGAAGGACTTAGAAGGAGAAGGACTACTTGTATATAAATCAGTAGCAACAGGAATGGGAAGGCCACAACATATCTATGAACTGACAACTCAGGGACGCGATCGCTTTCCCCACAGTTACGATCAGTTCGCTGTTTCTTTTCTGGATACCTTGGCAGAAACTATGGGACATGACCAACTTACCCAAGTGCTGCACGAACAATGGCAACGTAAGGCAATACAATATCGCCAACTACTGGGAACAGGTTCAGTGCAGGAGCGCGTCGCGAATTTGGTAGAACTGCGCAAAGCTGAGGGTTACATGGCAGAGTGGTATCCTAATGAACAGGTCAAAATTCAAAATTTAAAATTAAATAGCGATCCAACTTTAGAGGAAGTTGAAGGCTATATATTGATAGAACACAACTGTGCCATATCTAATGTGGCCGAATCTTTCCCCAGTGTTTGTGGCCATGAGTTAGAGATGTTTGGTGCTGTACTGCATGATTGTACTGTGGAGAGAACTCATTGGATTGTTAATGGAGAACATCGTTGTGGTTATTTAATTACTAAAAAATAAAAATAAAAATATATTGTCAGGGTTGTATAAATTTTCTCGTCAGTAAAAAAATATAAAATCAAAACTTAATATGCAACAATCTATGGAATTTTTAACGCCAGAGGAGTCTGCTCAAGTTGATGGAGCGCTCCTA
>NZ_JAAHGT010000306.1 GCF_010672385.1 Okeania sp. SIO2F4 | reverse complement strand
GAACAGGATGCCCAAAGCCTTTAGGCTTAGGTAGCAGAGGCTTGAGTATCTCCCCCATACGAATCACTCAGGTCGCTTGGGTATGGTTGACGTTTAGGGTTAGCGATCGCAGGTAGACGACTCATTAGTTATAATATGGAGCAACTATACTCAACAATAACACCTCATTTGACTAGGAGCAACTTTCTTTAGATTCTCTTTATGAATCAGCTCTTATTCTTATGTTGTACGGACGTTTTGCTGACGCAAAGCTCCGCTAACGCTGCGCGACATGAAACGCATTTTTGCCTGTGCAACGTCCCTACCTCCCCACACGGATCACACGGACCACACGGACCACACGGACCACACTTCCCCACCCGATCGGGTATAGCATTCTTTTTGAGAAATGGTCTTATTATACCTGAGTAGAAGTTACAAAAAAGAAAAAAAATGCCTAACAAAAAACTATCCTTGGAAATTTCAGAATCTCTCTATGAAAAATTAGAATACCTATCTGAATTAACAGAAGAACCAATTCAAACTCTAATTATTAGAATTGTTGCCATGAGAATGCCATAATTACTGAGAGAAACTCAAGAGTTTAATCGACTTTTAGATGCAATTACTCCAGAACAACTACATAGTGAAATTTGTCTAGAAAAGGTAGTATAGCAGTCGGAGCAAAGGTTAGGACATTTCTCAATGCTGAAACCCTTTGACAGTTTACTGTTCCCAGTTAAGTGTTCCCTATTCCCGATTCAAGTAGAGCTATAAGTGAAAAATTCTAATAACTCAGATTTGTATATTCCTATTTAATCAAACCAGAATTAAGGAAACAATTTGAGTCTTATATCAGTCAAAGAACTATTAACACAAATTATAAAACCTTGGAATTATCCAATAACTGCCTCAAATATGACAACTGATAACTGATAACTGAAATGACCATTGCCAATCTTTATTATTATTTTAAAATTCGAGACAAATCCGCCACAGAAGTATGAGAAAATACAGTAACAACATAGACATATTTCTCGAAATTCTCAGCTAAAATAAAAAGCAGAATTTAGGAGATAAATATCATGTCTGACCTCGACCGTGGAATAATGAAATTTAAGGGAGCAGATACTCCCAGCGCGATCGCTATTTCTGCGATTATTATCTTAGGTGGTATAGTCTTTCTCCTTTTGTGGGGACTTAGTACCGCTTATACAGTTGGTTAATTAATACTAATCAAAACTTTCTAGAGACGTTCCACAGGAACGCCTCTAACTATTCCCAGGATACAATAGTTGTCGGTTTATTAAAAAATTTCCAATTAAAATCTAATCATTATACAGAATTATTAATCTTCCACTTCCTCAGTGAGAAAACTAAATTTGCATACCAATTCACTTTCAAGATGTCACAAATACTTTCAAACTTTGGATGTGAAATAATTCCCGGAAATTACTGTAGCGTCAAAGTTTTTAGTCTATAAAATCCTGATGCATGACTTTTGACTTTTGAATGGGTGACTTGTGTGAAACAGAATAGCATTCTACTGTTTCAGCAGAGCCAAATTCAATGGAATATAAAGAACTTCGGAAAAATACGTTACACTTTATATCCTTTCTCATAAAATCCTGTTATAAATAAGGGCAAGAATCTTAATATCATAACCATTACTAAAATTTGGTTTATTAAGCAGATTCTATCAACCTCGATCATTAGATCGTCAGATTAGTTCAATAAAAGTAATAATACCAACCTAGTTTGGAGCTATATTTTAGATATGAGCGCAGAAAAAAAAATAGATAACCAACAAGTTTTAGGTCCTACAATTTTAGCAGCGTGTATGGGCTTTATGATTATTTGCGCTTGGGCTTTTGCTAGTCCTAACGCTTTTAAACGCCCCACTATTGATGTTCAATTAACTGAAAATGTAGATTCGGAAAATGTAGATTCTCAAACAGAAGAAATTCAAGTAACAGAAACCCTAGAAACTGAGACAACTACAACTAATACTGAACCAGACTCTTCAACTACAACCACAGAAACAGAAGACACCGAGACAAAAATTGATGCATCGACAGATCGACAGTCAGAGGTAAACACAGAAACAACAACCTCTAGCGAACAACCCACTACTGATACGACAGAAACAACAACCTCTAGCGAACAACCCACTACTGATACGACAGAAACAATAACCTCTAGCGAACAACCCACTACTGATACGACAGAAACAACAACCTCTAGCGAACAACCCACTACTGATACGACAGAAACTACTACTAACACCGAAACTATACAACCAACTGCTACATCACAACCCGAACCTGAGACTCCCACTGCTACAACAGACATAACGACAACATCTCAGTCACAAGGAAAATCTTTGACTCAACCAAAAACTCTAGGTCAAGTCAAATTTGGTTTTAATGAAGTTGAATTACCTTTCACAGCAGAGCAAACTATAAATAGTCTCATCTCAGAAATTAAGGAATACGATCCTAATAAAGTTGCCATTAAAGTTGAAGGTCATACATCTAGGGTTGGTGATGCTCAGTTAAATCAACTAATTTCCCAAGACCGAGCAAATGCTGTGGTCGAATATTTAAAAGGGCAGAATTTACCTTATCAGGTTGTTGGCGAAGGAGTAGGTTATTCTCAACCACTTCCTAATACCGATCCTGCTGCTGATGTAAACCAGCGCACAGTAATTATTTTGACACCTGCTAATTAGGTGAAAAAACAGAGGGTGGGAAGTGTGGGGAGTGTGGGGAGTAAGAAACTCCCAAAAAGTTGATTCAACACTTACTTCCCCCTTTCCCTATATTTCCTCTCTCTAAGACTGTTTTCATTTATTCAGCAAACCCTAATTAATTTTGTAATTTCCCGATCAAATTAATATTAATTCTTGACCAAGAAATAAGGTTTATCGATGGAACTTGATTAATCATACACCAGAAAAATTATTACCGCCTATTACCCCAAATCAAAATTTAATCCCTAATTCTGAGTTAAATAATTATAGTTTTGACCCCCTAGTTGTCTGTCAAAAATAGGACATTCGGCACCAAAATGAATCGAATAAGTATGGATTTTGTCTTGATTAAATTTAGCAGATAAAGCAGTAATACAACTAGAATCTAATCCCCCAGATAAATAAATCCCAATAGGTTGTTTTTCGGGTAAATATTCTCTGATCATCCCTTCTAACTCTTGTCTTAATCTATCACTATGAAACTCCAAGGTTTCCTGAGAATATTTAATATTTTGTTCTGGTTGCCAATAATAATTAATTTCTCCCGTCGGTAGGGTTAACACTGAACCAGGACGTAATTCTTTGACTCCATTCCATAAGGTATTTTATCCAGGAATAAACGAACAAGTTAGATAATCCCTAAGTGCAACTAAATTTAATTCTTTTGAATGAAAAGGTAATAAAGTTTTCAATCGAGGTGCAATATAAAAATTACCACCTTGTTGACAAAAATATAGAGTCCTACTTCCCACTCCATCCCTGACTAAAAAGAAATTTTGTTCTTGCTTATTCCAAATAGCAAAAGCAAACATTCCTTGCAGTAAATTAAGACAATCTATTCCTAATTTAGACCACAATTTAAAAATGACTATGAACTCATTTTTAAATTCATACTCGGAGTTTAAATCCAGTTCAAAATATAATTGAGTTTGATTAGTTAACCAAATATCACCTATGATAAGTAAATGCTCTTCTTGATAGCAAAAATATCTAGTATTATTTCCATTCAATTTATCTGTAATTAAAAAATTATCAGGAATTATGACACGACTATAGCTATTGAAAACAATATGCCAATTAGGAATGAAATTAATATTTAACTGATTACTGTTGTGAGAAAAAATTTACTGAATTTGGAAAATAACATTGATTTTTAACCTGATTAATCAAATGTTTGAGGGAGTAGGTAGGGACTTTCTATATAACGTCTGTACAGAGTAGTAATTCTGGGGAATAGAATAGAAAAGAAGAAAAATAACTGTACCTCAGTAACTTGAAAAATGCTATAGTTATAATTGAGGTTTATACAGTAAAGAAAGCTACTCAACAACACAAAGTCAGAGATTACTTTGAAATTTTGACTTGCCTGTAGCACTATACCGTCTGCCTTCTGCTGTAAACTTAGCTGTCGCGATCGCAACTCTGAGAAAAAATATACTTCAATAGGAGTAATTGTATCCATCTCGTCTATGGACAGGTTGGATATGGTTTCGAGACACAGACAAAATTTTATCCCCCTGTCGGATATCAAAACTGCCTTTGGTTCTCACAGTTTTAATCCTGACTCCTTTTAACCCAGCATTTTTGCCTTTGACTACATTGATAATGTCCCCAGTTTTCCAACCTGGTACAGGTTTTTTGGCCTTGTAACCAATCCGAGGAAAACCATATTTATCCATCTGTACCATTTGTCGGCAACCATGTCCCATTGCTGTGACAACTAGGGGTTGAGAAGTCAGCATTGTTAACTTTTTAACTTCACCAATACAAGCAGCATCTATCCAATGTTATGCATGGCAAATTCAACCGACGACGGTTATATTTAGTATCAGCACCACTACCAGTAATCACAGGTAAACCTGTTGCTTTTAAAGTTTCAAAAATTTGGGTACGAGTTGAATTAACTGCAGCAGCATCTTTTAACGGCGTTTTGGCAACCTTTAGAACGCGAGCTAGTACAGACGGTTTATTGTTCAGAAATTCCTGAATATCCATAGCACCCTTATCCTGGTTGCATTGATGGCAAGCTATGGCTAAATTAGATACCCGATTACTGCCTCCCTTTGAGCGTGGGACTATATGTTCAACTTCTAAGGGTGTATCTGTTGCCCCACAATAAGCACATAATCGACCCCACTTCTCTAGTAGATATTCCCGGACATCATAACCAAATAGTTCACCTTGTTGATACTCAAACCCAGAAATTTCTGGGTTCTGTATTTTCTGGGTGTCAAACTTGACTAATTCCATAGCTAAACTACTTACCGGACTTAGTTTACAAAGTCTATTAACCCAGGTTTCTACAGTCAAAACCCGATGCCTTAAACTTGGTGGTAGCCATCCTTTTTTTCGTTTGCGGTTGAAAAATCTGCACTTACGGTAGCGAGTTTTTCGCGCTCCGGCGACCTCGACGAAGAATTCGCCGTCGCTCCAAAGCGTTTTTGATTTGCTGACCGCGATGGATTAAAACCATTGCAAAGATAACTTCTTCATTTTGGGTTATCAAAGCAAAGCCTGTTTGTTTAGAACCAGGGTCAATTTTTAATTGCAAGCCTTGATTTTCAAGAGCCACCGATTTATTCAGAATTATTGTGAATGGGTAGCGCTTAAAAACTTTGGCTTTGCCAGCTTTTAACAAAGACCTCGCCATGGCTGGTTTGCATGGTGCTAGGGGTTTTTTCCTTCCATCAAGTACGAATATATAATTGCTTGAATTAGACATTTTTGTGTCCCTCCTACAAAAAGTGTAAAGTTGGCCTCGTCCAGTTATTTAAGCTTTTTAGGTTCGGCACACTAGCAAATTAATGAATAATGAGAGAAATTTTTAATTAGGGTTTGCGTATGGAAAGTATGCATGGTTGAGGTAGGGAGTAGGGAGTAGGGGCGAAGAGCAAATCGCCCGTACAGGAAGGAGTAGTTAAGAGTCTTGATCAATGGGAGTTATAGAGAATGGCCGTTCATAATAGTCAAAGTGATTTTTCTGACTCCCATTACCCTACAATCCTCACTTTTTCAGCTCGCTAAATCGAAAAGCTCGAACTTTTTGAGGGCTTAAAATTGCTCAAAGCTTTATCTATAAATACGCGCGATATTTAATCAGCCAGCACTAATTATTAACTATTAATTAATAGTTAATAATTATTCAACTAGCTTTTCAAATCTCTTTGCCTGTTTAATACCGAACAATAGGGGTCAGAACTGGCCGCGCATCCCGACGTATTGTGAGCCAGTGCGGTCTTGGGGTCTCCCCAAGTGGAGCAACTGGCGAACCCTTTAGGGTGATTAAAATAACGTTTACTTGAAAAAAGTGGGCTGGACTAACCATTTAAACACAAAATTTGCGTTTTGATTAGATTTGTGGTTAGTCAACTATAACGATCTGGTTTTTTCATCCAAAATCTAAATCGGGAAATTTTCACTTTTATATTACAAAAGTATTATTGTTGTATTAACATAAATAGCTGTGGTTCTAAAATTGAAATAGAATTATGGCAACTTTCAGGGACATAATTAAATACTACCAGGCATACTTGCCACTTTCCATATCCAGCATTGGAGCATCAAGTGCCCTAGAACTAACAGACCTCATAGTTCCTTATGCCATTGGCCAGATTTTGAATGTACTCTCAGGACGTTCCACAGACTGGCCAATGCAACAATTAATTAGGGCAATTGCCAACTTAACCGGACTACCCACTAATCAACTATTATCCCTATCAGTGCCATTAGGACTAATATTTTTAGTCAGCATCACCAAAGGTCCAAGTATGGCTTGGCTAGGGCATTGGTATCATTGGGTAGTTCCCCTCAAAGCACGTCGAGATCATTTCCAAAAAGCCGTCCAAAAAATTCTCACCCTACCCCTAGAATTCTACGACGAAAATAACCCTGGACGTATCGCCAACCGTATTTCTAAAGGAGTCTTAAACCACACCTGGACTTACCCAGAAATTGCAGGTATTTTAATCCCCAAATTAGTGCGGGTATTCGGCATTTTTATTGTCATCTTTTTAATAGAATCACGAATTGCTCTTTTATTCCTTGCTTCATTTATTTTCATCCTGAGTTTTACTCTCAAAAGCCTTCAATATATTGCCAAAATAGAAATCGCTTTTGATAAATATGAAGAAAACACAGAAAGTCACAACTCAGAAATTATTACCAATATAAAAACAGTCAAAGCATTTGCCACAGAAACTCAAGAATTGCAAAGACAAACTACTCGAATTAACCGCGCTCTCAAAGTTGTTATAGGTAGAATTCATAAAAGCTATGTCTGGCTATCAATGTATCAGACAAGTATTGTTGAATTTTGCCTATTCTTCATTCTAGGTTTGACATTATTTGCAACATTATCTGGTGAAATTTCTCTAGGATATTTTGTAACTATATACACTTTAGCAAGCATGGCTTATGCAGAAATAACTCCCATCAGTCAATTAACTGAAGAATTCGTCCGTCGCTATGCTTCCATGATTCGTTTCCATGAATTTATGCAATTACCTATAGGCTCTGATGCTGCTAATTTAACAGAAGCAATTGCCAAATCGACAGATATTAATCCCTACAAATTCACAGGCAAAGTTGAGTTGGAAAAATTGAGCTTTGGTTACAATCCCAACAAGCCAGTTTTAAAAGATATCAATCTCTTAATCACACCTTGTCAAACTATTGCTTTAGTCGGAAAATCTGGATCAGGAAAATCTACTTTAGTCAAATTACTATTCAGATATTTTTCACCAAATCAAGGCAAAATTTTAATCGATGGAGAAGATATTAATAGTCTTGATATTACAGGTTATCGACGTCGATTAGCGATTGTGCATCAAGAGGTAGATATATTCAATGGCACTTTATTAAGTAACCTAACTTACGGTAATCCTCAAGCCACTTTTGAGCAAATTAAAGAAGCTTGTAAAATTGCTAAAGCTGATGAATTTATTCAACAAATGCCTCAAGGTTACTACACAGTTGTCGGTGAAAGAGGGATGCGATTATCCGGCGGTCAACGACAACGTATAGGAATAGCTAGAGCTTTGTTAGTAGACCCAGATGTACTAATTTTTGATGAGGCAACTTCTAGTTTAGACTATGAAAGTGAGCGAGCTATTCAGTTAGCAATGCACGATATTTTTGGGACTCGCACTACAATTATTATTGCCCATAGACTCAGTACAGTACGGGAGGCCGATAAAATTGTGGTACTTGACCAAGGTAGAATTGTTGAAGTGGGTAGCCATGAGGACTTATTGCGCCAAGAGGGTATTTATCACCGACTACATTCATTGCAAGAAAGTGCTAGCAGGATAGTGGGTTGAACTTTAGAATCATTGACATCCTCCCCGGCTGTTAGGCACGGGGATTCCTACCGAGCCATAGCTCCTCGGCGGGTTGACGTTTCACTGACTTCTGCTACCTTAACGGTAGTCTTATGTTTGCCTCCACGTCCGTTTTTTGTCTCGGACTGCCCGCCCGCGACTAATATATTTCTTGCTGCGTTTTCGTCTCTATCATGTTTACTGCCACAGTTTAGACACTCCCACTCCCTAACTGAAAGGTCTAACTTTCCACCTTTAAAACCACAACATGAACACTTTTGTGATGTTGGTTCCCACCTGCTAATTATTCTAAAATCACGACCGTATTTTTCAGCAATTCCATCTAGGAATGTTCGGAAAGTTCGCCATCCGCGCATCAGAAATAGCTCTGGATAATTTACGGTCTCTTGGTGCGCGTTCCCTCTCTTGGTCGGCATTCCCATGGCGAGGAAACCTCGCCGGGTTCCGACCGCTTGCGACTTTCGTCGTCGCGGGGTCGCACCGCTTTTTAAGCATTCCAGAAACATTTAAGTCTTCTAAAACAATTGTTTGGTTTTCACGAATTATTTTAGTAGATAGTTTATGAAGAAAATCTGTCCTTGTATCTTTCAGTTTGCCATTAAATTTTGCAACTCTTAGCCTGGCTTTTTCATATCGTTTAGAGCCTCTAGTTTTATCAGATAATGACTTACTTAATTTTCGTTAGCGCAGCTCCTCTGAAAGAGGCTACTTCTTAATGCGTTTCTTGAGCGGTTTTGGTGCGTCAACTTTTTCTCCATTACTCAAAGTAGCAAAAGTTTTGATTCCTAAATCTATACCTACTGAATTATCAATTTGAGGCAACTCTTCTGGCTGTATTTCTACTACAAAACTAAGAAAGTATCTATTAGCTGAATCTTTAATTACTGTTGCTGATGATGGAGTAGCAGGCAGATCTCTTGACCAAACTATTTTCAGCTTTCCAATCTTGGCGTTGCTAGGAACTTTGTCCTGACCAACTTTAAACCCTCCTTTCGTAAACCTAGCCGTTTGCTTCGATTTCCTTTTTTTAAATTTAGGAGGTTTAACAGGTTTACCTTTTCTATGGCCTTGAGTTGATTGAAAAAAGTTAGAGCAACGCCTGGTTTAAATCATTCAAAGATTGCTGCAATGGTATAGCAGAAACCTCTGATAGCCATTCTCTATGTTCAGTCTTTTTAGCTTGAGTGATAAACTGTTTTTGTAGTTCAGATAAGTAAGGTTTCTTCTCTCTTTGAGCGTGCTTTTCTTTGCAGCAAGCTAGGCTATCATTCCAAACTACGCGAACACAACCAAATAGTTGCGCTAACTTGGTCTGCTGATATTTAGTTGGGTATATTCTATACTTGTATCTAGCCCTCATCTTGAATTTATTTTTGGTCTGTATACTATAACTCTAGCATAGTTGAATTTGGTATGCAATATGTTAAGACAAGAAAGACATAGTATCTCAGACTTAAAAGTACATTTGGTATGTGTGACTAAATATCGGAAAAGTGTATTTACAGCAGAAGGATTAGAATTAATCAAGGATTCGTTTGAGACTGTAGCTAAGAAGATGAACTTCAACAGGACTTACGCAAAGACACTATATATAGCGTATACTAATCTATGCCATCGGACTAAATATTGTAGCGATCGCTTCCAGTTTTTCTCTCGATCAAATATTCCTAAAAAAAGTTGATTTTATGCTTCATTTCTCCACTCTAAAATTCAAAGTATTTTGAATTTTATTGCTGGATACTTAATTTCATTTATTCAATAATTTGATCATAATTCAT
>NZ_JAAHGT010000305.1 GCF_010672385.1 Okeania sp. SIO2F4 | reverse complement strand
GTTAACCCCTACTATATATGCTGGTTATGCGTAAGTCCTGATATAGTAATTTGAAAAACTTAACACTCTACTGGTAGTGTATCAATAGACCTCTGGTGGAAAAGAGGGAGTAGGGAGTAGGGGCGATTCGCTCTTCGCCCCTACGGGAGTAGAGGGAAAGAATTAATGATTTCTGCGTATGGGATTGACCTGACTCCTGAGTGCTCCCGAATTATTTATAACTGTTTATCCGGACATGATATAATGTATCTTTTTCGTCAAATAGACATGGACGATCAAGTCTTTTAATACTGCTGATTATTTGTAACATTCTTTTTTTAAAATGGTATAACTTATATTTTACACAATTGGTAAGATAATTGTAAAGGTTGTACCTTCTCCAACTGTGGAATCACAGGTAATTATACCGTCATGTTTTTCTGTAATAATAGATTTAGCGATCGCCATCCCTAAACCTGTTCCCTTACCCACTCCTTTTGTTGTAAACCCTTGCTCAAATATTCTCTCTTTGGTCTCTGGTTTCATCCCACAACCATTGTCTTCAATCTGAATCTGCAGTTGATTATTCTCAAGTATAGAAGTTTCAATCATTATTCTATTCGGTTTCTGTTTAATCTCAGCAAAAGTTTTACCTAGAGTTGCTTCATCAAAAGCATCAATCGCATTTGCTAAAATATTCATAAATACCTGATTCAATTGCCCAGGAAAACATTCCACCTGTGGAACATCCCCATATTTTCTGACAATCTCAATTGCTGGACGTTTTTCGGTGGCTTTGGTACGATGTTTGAGAATCAGTAACGTGCTATCAATTCCTTCATGGATATTAAAAGTTGTCTTGTGTTCCTGGTCTTTGCGAGCAAAAGTTCGCAGACTACTACTAATATTACGAATCCGCTCTACTCCCACATTCATCGACCCTAACAATTTTGGCAAATCTTCACCGATAAACTCCAACTCTATTGCTTCAATCTCTTCTGCTATGACTTTAGTTGGTTGAGGATATTCTGATTGATACAAATCAATTAAACCCAGTAAATCTTGTACATATTCTTGAGCTGGCTGAATATTCCCTTCTAAAAAACCTATGGGATTATTAATTTCATGGGCGACTCCTGCCATCAAATTCCCTAATGCTGACATTTTTTCACTTTGCACCATTTGCAGTTGTGTTTTTTGTAGGTCTTGCAGTGCTTGCTCTAGAGCTTGAGATTTTTCTTTGAGAGCAGTTTCAGTTTCCTTGATTTGGGTGATATTTCGCATGATAGTCGAAAAATATTCTGCTACTCCCTCAGCAGATTTGTGAGCAATAATAATTTGGGAAACTGGAATTTCTCGTCCGGTTGAATCTATGACTGCTGTTTCCCCAAACCAACTGCCATGACTAGCAGCTATAGGAATGCCTTGGTTGAGAATGATTTTATTAGCCCACTGGGGGTGGTTTTCTGTGAGTTTAAATGAGTTTCCATCACTATGTAGTTCTGGGCGTAGTTTTTTAAATTGAGCATTCATCCATAGTACGGTGCCTTGAGTATTTGCCATACCAACATAATCAGAAGTCGCTTCTAAAATAGCAGTTAGACGTTTTTGCTCTTGTTCTAGTTGTACGCGCTCGGTAATATCCTCATAGCTACCTAAGATTCCGTATACCTCTCCAGTTTCATCACACAGTGGCATTTTGTTTGTATCTACCCAAAGTGTTGTACCATCAATCTGTTTTTGTGTTTCAATAATGTGTAATTCAGGTTGGTTAGATTCCATTACACGGCGGTCATATTCTCGAAATGAGTCAGATTCCTCTCGACTCCAAGGCAAATCGTAATCAGTTTTACCCACAATATTTTCAGGAGAATTGACACCTGCCATTGTGGCAAATTTTTGGTTGCATCCTAAAAAATTTGAGTCTCTATCTTTCCAGAAAATGAATTGTGGAACTGTATCAATAATTTTTCTTAGTAAGTTTTGTGATTGTTTGACTTGTTGTAGGGAGAATTCTGACTTCTGATGCAGTTGAGCATTTTTAATTGAGATAGCAGCTTGGTTACAAAGAAAGTTGAGTATGAGAATACGCTCTCCCGTAAATACCCCACTGGTCAGTTGATTTTGTAAATACAGAATGCCAACCAATTTTCCCTGATTTAGCATCGGTAAACATAAAATACTTTGAGGTTTATTTTGGTTAAGATATTCATCAAAAATTGGCAAGTCGGTGTCAAGGTTATTAAGAACTAACACTTCTTGAGTATTTTTAACGTATTGGATAAGTTGAACTGGTAAGCTTGTATTGTCTGATAAGGATTCAGCGCAAAGCTCGGTGCTATCTGTTGTAGCAGTAACTCTGAGCTGCCAAGTGCTATTCTCATCAGGCATGATAATGAAGCAGCGATCGCCACCAGAATTTTCCATAATAATCTGGATCAATTGATGGAGAAGTCGATCTAGTTGGATAATTTCTGAAAGTGCCTGAGAAGATTTTAACACCGAAACTAAATCAAGAGTAGTATTAATATCTGTTGTAGAAGAGTGAGCTACCGTTTGAGAAGAATGAATTGACAGTTTGGGTTGAGCAATAGTCGTCAGGGTTTCTAATAAATTAGTAAATGGGAATGCTTGCTGTAAAATAGGTTGGAGTAATTGGGGATAGCGCTTTTCTAGGTCGTCAGTTTTGGCTTTGGCTCCCCACCGAGCATAACAATAGTAAGCTTCTTGCATATAGCCTGCAGCCACTTTTTCTTTTCCCCATTCGAGGTAAAATTTAGCTGCGAGTTCGTTACCTAATGCTTCTTCTTGGAGATATTCGTTTTCTTTGGCTCCAGCAATGGCGCGGTCATACATATCCATTGCTTGAAATCGTTCTCCTAAAACTCGGTGACGTTCTGCTGCTACTAAATCATGCTTATGTTGACCATTCATCGGAGCATGATTTGCCCAGTCTTGCATTTTGTTCTGATTAGTCTCAACCTTTTCGAGGAGACTTTTCTGCACAGATGTGTCTGCATCACCATAATTAGCTAACTGAGTTAGAGAGTAATAGAAATTCCATAGATACTCATCCAAAGAAGCAGATACCCCATCCAAATAAGACTCAGCTAGTGCAGCATTGGAAAATGCTTGGGGAATATTATCGAATAAATAGCAAAGAATCAACTTATTCAGATAAACATAATGGAGTGCCGTGCGGTCATTAGCACTAATTTGAAATGGAACAGATTCAGTTTCATTATAAGCTGTTCCTATCAGTTCCCATGGAGTTTCCGACTCTCCCAACAAATTGAGAACCCCTTGTTCAAAAGCTTGATTCCAAGCCAAAGCATTTTCTTGCTTCATGGTGGCAAGAGTATGACTTACACTTGCCATTTCTTGTTTCAGAGTCGAGAGGTTATCGCCCATAAAATAAAGGTGTTTAGAGCGGTATGAGATTGCATAACCTCCAAACTGGAAATTTCCAGTCTCAACTCCAGCTTGGTAAGCTTTGAGTAATAAGGGAAGGGATTCTTTAACATGAGTTGAAAGGTGGCTGATACAAACCGCTGTAGCAAAAGTACCAAAACCATGGCCAGTTTGGGGGTTTAAATCCAATTGGCAAGCAAGTTTTCCATACTCAGTTGCTGATGTAAAGTCCTGTAATGCCAAAATACAAACCATGCCATAGGAAGAATAAATATGTGAAGAATGTAGTGTATTCCCATATTGAATAGATAACTGCATTAGCTTACAACTTACCCAAGGGAAAAGACTGGGTTTAACTTGAAAACAAGTAGGCAGTAAATTGGCTAGAATATTTACTTTGGCTAACTGCTTCCTATCCTCCATCAGGGGCAAATTAGCTAGTTCGGCAATAGCTGTACCTTCTATCAATTGGAAAATTGTTGCTAGTTCCACCTGTAAATCCTGTTCCTGAGGTGATTCGGGTACCTCAATCCCTAATAGCGCCAAGAAATCTATACCTATATTGAGAGCTGATAACTGTTGGCTTTGAGCCATCTTAGCCTGAATTTTAATTTCATGGACTTTCACCACATCCAGCAAGTCTTGACCGCGTTCGATAACTTGCTCAATTATGGTTTCCATCAATTCAAAATCACCAGTCAGATAAGCTACTTCTGCATAATTTTCATGTAATTGTAAAGCTAATGGATAATTCGTTTCCCAACTTTCTGCATCTAGTAAAGACAACGCCGTTTGAAAATATTTTAATGCTGCCCCGTAAGCTGCCGAACCCCTAGCTTTTTCTCCAGCAGAATAATTCAGTTGCATCAAATTTTCTCGTTCTTTGGGGTCAGCGATTAATTCTATGGCCTGGTTCCAGTGATTGACAATCGTAAAAATATTGCTATCTAGCTGTTCTTGAGACAGGTTTTGTGAGAGTAACCGTCCAATGTGTAAGTGGGTAGTTTGTTTTTGCCCTGACCGAATCAGAGAATAAGCTGCTTGTTGGACTCGATCGTGCAAAAAACGATAACTCACTGCCACTGACTGAGTTGTGGTTTCATAGACACCACCCTGAAAAAACTTATAACTTTGAGAAATAGGTAAAATCAAACCCTCTTGCAATGCTCCCCAAATATCTGCTGCTACATCTTCTTCTGGTTTCTCACACACCACTGCTAATGTCTGTAGGTCAAACTGATTACCAATGCAAGCAGCTAATTTCAACACTTGCTGTGTAGCTGTAAGTAATTTTTGCAACCGATGAGCCACAAATTCCACCACATCATCTGTAAGAGCTGCATCGCGCACCTTCACCAAGTCGCATTCCCAATACCCTAACTTCAAATTAAATCTAATCAATTCATCTTTATACAACCCTTTCAAAAACTGAGTTGTAAAAAACGGGTTCCCTTGAGTTTTTTGATACACTAACTCACTCAAAGGTAGAGCTAATTTTTGAGTACAGTTCAAGGTATCTGCTACCAATTGATTGATATGATTAATAGCTAATGGTTGTAAAGTAATTGTGGAAATAACTGCCTGCTCTTTTTTTAACTCAGCCAAACTCAGCATCAATGGATGAGCTGGAAATACTTCGTTATCACGATATGCTCCCAACAAGAGTAAATATCCAGTTTTTCCACCTATCATTAAGACTTTCATCAAGTTCAACGATGCTGAGTCTGCCCATTGTAAGTCATCTAAAAACATGACTACTGGATGTTCGGCAGCAGTAAATACAGCAATAAATTTTTGAAATAGTAAGTTAAAGCGATTTTGAGCTGCACTGCCTGAAAGTTGTGGTGCTGATGGTTGTTTCCCTATAATTTTTTCTAGCTCGGGTACTACCTCAATGATGACTTGAGCATTGTCTCCCAAAGCTTTGAGTATCTTTGTTTTCCAATTAGCTAACTCTACATCTGACTCACTCAGTAATTGGTTCACCAAGTCTCGGAAGGCTTGCACGAAGGCACTGAAAGGAATATTGCGATTAAATTGGTCGTATTTTCCTTTGATAAAGTAACCTCGTTGCTTAACTATAGGTTTATGCACTTCATTAACAACAGCCGTTTTCCCAATCCCGGAAAATCCTGCGACTAACATCATTTCTGCTCTTTCTTCTCCCCCCTTACCAAGGGGGGTTTGGGGGGGATTACTAACTCTCTCAAAGGCATCAAGTAGGGTTTGTACTTCCATTTCCCTGCCATAGAGCTTTTCTGGTATGAGGAAGCGATCGCTCCGATCCATTTCTCCCAACTCAAAGGATGTAATTTCTCCTTTGGTTTCTAACTGTTTTAGACATTTCTCTAGATCGTGCTTCAATCCTAAAGCACTCTGATAACGGTCTTCGGCATTTTTCCCCATCAACTTGAGGACAATACTTTCCACTACTTTCGGTAGTTGAGTTTCTCTGCGAAATTCTACTCTCCGAGCAATATGGCAATGTAATAGCTCCATCGGATCGGTGGTAGTGAAGGGTAATTCTCCGGTGAGAAGTTCAAAAAATGTTACTCCCAAAGAGTATAAGTCTGTACGATAGTCAATACCTCGGTTCATTCGACCTGTTTGTTCAGGAGATATGTAGGCGAGGGTTCCCTCTAAGAGATTGGGGTTAATAAGTTGTTGTTGTTCAGTAGGCAATAAACTAGAAATGCTGAAATCTATGATTTGAACTTGTTTGGTTTCAGGATGAATGAGAATGTTGCTTGGTTTAATATCCTTGTGGATGATGCGTTGTTGAGTTAGGTAATAGAGTGCTTCTGCTAATTGAATAGCAATATTGAGAAATTCAGTTAGAGAAAAGTCTGGCTTTTGCCAATACTCAGAGAGGGCGATCGCTCCTGAATCTGGCATCACCAAGAGGTAACTATTGCCGTAGCGTTCCAGGGCTAGAGGTTGCACAATTGCTGGATGTTCCAGATGACGGGTGACAATGTATTGGTTCCGGAATTGAACCAATTCATTGAAACTGGGGTGGGGGTTGCGTAAGACTTTGATTATTACTGGTTTGTTGTCACAGTTCCTTTGGCCACGATAGACCAGAGTGCGTGTTCCTTGGTATAAGTTTTCGCTTAGGTAGTAGTTGGGAAGGTTAAGTATCATAGTGTTGTTGATGGTGTTCAGATTTGATTTGCATAGATTGGGAGCTTTTGGTAAGATTTCACTAATAGACATCTCCAATAATAAAAACAGGAAATCAATTATCGTACAGAAATTATCAGTTCTTTCTCCCCCTACTCTGTACGGACGTTGCATGCAACGTCCCTACCTCCGACCTCCGACCTCTTTTCTGGAGATGTCTAATGACAATGACTAGGTTAAATGGGAATATCTATCATAAATTTAGTACCTTTTCCTTCTTGTGAAATACACTGTAATTGTCCTCTGTGCTGTTCTGTGACTATTTGGTAACTAATAAACAACCCCAGTCCTGTTCCTTGACCAACTGGTTTAGTAGTGAAGAAGGGGTCAAAAATACGTTGCTCAACAGTCTTACTCATTCCTGGTCCATTGTCAGCAATGGAAATCCTGATATTATACTGGTTCTGCATTTGAGTAGCGATCCTAATTTCCGGACAATCTGGTGCTTTGGAGGTAGTTAAAGCATCAATGGCGTTGGTGAGAATTTGTAGAAACACTTGATTGAGTTGACTGGCGTAACAGTTGACCGGGGGTAGTTGAGCATAGTCTTTAATTATAGCAATATCTGGGCGACAGCCACTACCTCTGAGGCGATGTTGCAAAATCATTAAGGTATTTTCTAATCCTTCATGGATATTTACCCGCTTCATACCTTGTTCGTCGAGGCGGGAGAAGTTGCGTAAACCGAGAATAATCTGGCGAATTCGAGTGCTTCCTGTTTCCATGGAATCAAATATTTTTTCTAAATCCTCACATAAAAATTCTAACTCTATCTCTTGTAATTTCTCTTCTATAGCAGCACTGGGAGCGGATAAGTTTTCTTGGTAGAGGTTGAGTAGTTCTAGTAAGTCCAGGAAATATTCGCGAGCGTGAGTGATATTACCTGAGATAAAAGTAATTGGATTATTGATTTCATGGGCAATTCCGGCTATCATTTGCCCTAAAGAAGACATTTTTTCAGTTTGAATAAGTTGAGCTTGGGTCTGCTGCAATTTTTGTAGGGTTTGTTGTAGGTGTTGAGTTCTCTGCTCAACTTTAGCTTCTAAGTCTTGGTAAAGTCTGGCGTTTTCGATGGAGATGGCTGTTTGGGCGGTCAGCAGGTTGAGAACTTCTATGCGTTCTGGAGTGAAAGCTTCTGTTGTGAAGTTGTTTTCCAGGTAGAGGATACCCATGAGTTTTCCTTGATTGATAATAGGAATGCAAAGGAGACTTTTGGGTTGTTGTTTGAGCAAGTAGGGGTCGGCACTGAAGGTATTGTTTTGTTCAAAGTTGTTGTTGAGTAGCAGAGTCTTTTGAGTCCGTTTGACGGTGTTGATGATACTGCTAGGTAGGGTTTTGCTTTCAGCTACAGGAGTAGTGGATAGGTCACAAGTCTCGTTATTGAATTGAGCCACAATTTCCCAATTGTTAGAGTTGTTTAATAATAAAACTCCTTTGTTAGCTCCGGCATTCTCAATTAGGAGTTGCATGAATTTGCACAGCAAGGCATCTAGTTCGATTTCTTCGGAGATAGCTCTGGAGGCTTTGATGGCAGATGCATAGTCTAAGAAAACAGTTGTGGTAGTGACTATATCTGAGACTTGAGTGGAGGTGAAACTGTTGTGGAAATTATGAGGTTCTCTTTTTTCTAAGATGGGGCTGAGGAGTTGGGGATATTTTTCTTCTAGTTGGTTAATCTTGGCTTTGGCTTCCCACCGAGCGTAGCAGTAGTAAGCTTCTTGCATATAGCCTGCAGCTACCTTCTCTTTCCCCCAGTCTAGGTAGAATTTAGCTGCCAGTTCGTTAGCGACGGCTTCTTCTTGGAGATATTCGTTTTCTTTAGCTCCTGCTATGGCACGGTCATAAAGCTCTATTGCTTGAAATCGTTCTCCTAAAATTCGGTGACGTTCTGCTGCTACTAAATCATCCTTATGTTGAGCATTCATTGGAGCATGAGTTGCCCAGTATTGCATTTTTTTCTGATTAGTCTCAACTTTTTCGAGAATACTTTTCTGCACAGATGTTTCTGCATCACCATAATGAGCTAACTGAGTTAAAGAATCATAGAAATTCCACACATAATTATCCAAAAAACCAGCTACCCCATCCAAATAAGACTCTGCTAGTGCAGCATTTTCCACTGCTTGGGGAATACGATCGAATAAATAGCAAAGAATCAACTTATTCAGGTAAACATAATGGAGTGCATTGCGGTCATTAGCAGCGGTTTTCAACGGGACAGATTCAGTTTCATTATAGGCTGTTCCTATTAGTTCCCATGGAGTTTCCGACTCTCCCAATAAATTTAGAATAGCTTGTTCAAAAGTTTGATTCCCAGCCAAGGTATTCTCTTGTTTCATTGTAGCAAGAGCATGACTTGCCGTTGCCATTTCCAGTTTAACGTTAGAGAGGCTATGACCCATTAAATAAAGGTATTCAGAACGCTTGCCGATAGCGAAGCCACCAAACTGGAAATTCCCCGTTTCAAGTCCAGCTTGGTAAGCTTTGAGTAATATGGGAATTGCTTCCTTAACATGAGTCGAACAGTGGTTGATACAAGCCCCTGTAACATGAGTACCGCTAACGCTATCACCTGTTTGGGGGCTTAAATCCAATTTGCAAGCAAGTTTTCCATACTCAGTCGCTGATGTAAAGTCCTGTAATGTCACACAAACTATGCCATAGCAGGAGTAGATAAATGAAGAATTTACTGTATTCCCATATTGAATCAATAACTGCATCAGCTTACAACTTATCCAAGGGAAAAGGCTTGGTTTAGCTTGGTAACAGGCAGGCAATAAATTTGCTAGAATCTTTACTTTGGCTAAGTGATCCCTATTCTCCATCAAGGGTAAATTAGCTAGATCCGCAATAGCTTTACCTTCCATCAATTGGGAAATTGCTGCTATTTCCACCTGCAAATCCTCAATTTGAGGTGATTCTGGAATCTGAATTCCTAATAAACCTAAGAAATATATACCTATTCTGAGAGCTGATAATTGTTGGATTTGAGCCATCTTAGCCTGGATTTTAATTTCATGGACTTTCACCAGATCCAGTAAGTCTTGCCCACGTTCGATAACTTGCTCAATTATGCTTTCCATCAATTCAAAATCACCAATTAGATAAGCTGCTTCTGCATAATTTTCATGTAACTTCAAGGCTAATGGATAATTCGTTTGCCAACTTTCTACATCAAGTAAAGATAACGCCGTTTGAAAATATTTTAATGCTCCTGCGTAAGCTGCTGAACCTTTAGCTTTTTCTCCTGACTTGAAATTGAGTTGAATCAAATAGTCTTGTTCTGCGGGG
>NZ_JAAHGT010000304.1:3496-9891 GCF_010672385.1 Okeania sp. SIO2F4 | reverse complement strand
TGCGAAACGCGGAGCGACTTGAATTGCGTTTCGCTTTCCTACGGAATAATTGCGCAAACGCGACATGAAACGCGGCTCTGTTAAGAGCGGGAGACCTCGCCATTCCATCCTGACGGAATGCTCCGCTTTCCGACCGCTGTCTTGGTCGATTGGAGGCAAGCGAGGAGACCTCGCCATCCCATCCTGACGGAATGCTCCGCTTTCCGACCGCTTTTTCTCCACGGCGAGTGAGAGGCTTTAAACCTTAATTTTTCGGTAACTGCGAAATTCAGCAAATAATGAATAATTCTTTCTAAGGTTAAAGAAGCTTACCTTAGCAGTAACTTTTAATTCTCTCTCAATTGCTCTTACCTCCTCTAAAATCAATAGCCGATCAAGTTTATGTCTAAACCTAATTAATATAAATCCCTGAATTTTTGAATTAAATCTAGGGTGTCTTGATAAGCTTTAACCCTGCCACCTTGCTGATAAAGCTCTGCTGCTTTACGCAAATCTTTTATTGCTTGCTGAAGTTGTTGATTTGCTTGTTTCTTATCTTCCATTTTTTGATAAGTCAGACTATTTCGATAATAAGCATTAGCACGATTATAATAAGCATCAGCATAGCCTGGATTAAGTTCAATAGCTTTAGTATAATCTTTAATTGGATTTGGACCTCTCGTTATTGGTTCGTGAGGGTTAACTAATAAACTCCGAGCAATACCCATATTAAAATATATTTCTGGGCTGTTAGGTTCCTTTTTTAAAGCACGATTAAAATTAGCGATCGCTTCCCAAGCATCTCCCCGATCCAAATCAGTTATACCCTTAAAAAATAAAGCTTCAGAACTTTGAGGATTAATTGTTGAAAAAGGAATACTATTTGCTGGAGTATCATCCAAAATTAAGTCTGAAGGATTAATACCAGCAGCAGATAATTTTCTAATAAAACTGTTAATAGGAACTGCCGCATTAAATCCTGTTTTAATTGGCGCTACATCCCCAGAATTAGTTTGAGCAAAGCCAAATTCTCCTTGCCCATGAATACCAATAACACGACCATCTGTATCAAAAACTGGACCCCCACTCATGCCACTCCAAGTAACAGCTTGATAACGTAAAGTATAATCTTCTGGGCGAGTTTTAGGGCGACTGGTTACTAATCCTGGAGATAATTCTGGCGCTCTCTCTGTACCAAATAAACCACCAGTGGCAGGATAACCAAAAACATATATTTGGGAACCAATAACTGATTGTTCAGAATTACCTAAAGTTGCTACTGGATAAGTCTCAGAACTTTCAAATTTAACTATTGCTAAATCTGGTTCTTCATCAGTTGTTTGTAAATTGACAATTTCAATTACTTGATAGTCTTTTTCTTGAGTAGTTCTGACACTATATTTAATACTAGAATCTTGAACAACATGATTAACAGTGAGCACAGTATAAGTATTACCATCTTTAGCAATAATTACTCCTGAACCATCACCTAAGTTACTATTAATTTGTACTGTGATTGGTGTAGCAATTTCTGCTACTTGTTGAGCAGTTTTAGCAGTTGATACTGTGGGGATAGTAATAACAATTGCTGCTACAGTTGCAGTACCTAATAAACATTTATTGAGAGAATTAAACCGAGAGAAAATCATAGTTTTACAGTGATATAATCTAGACAAGTTAAATATTTATATTTCTATTTAGTATACTTGACTTAGTATACTTGACGTAAATTTAGATAAATTTGTTCTCAGCATTAGAGACTGTTTGTCATTTCAGTTATAGTCGTAGGATGGGTTAGGCGGCAATACTTATGCTTACTCACCAAACCCTTAACTTTCCGCCGTAACCCACCGAACGTAGGAAATATTAAGTGCTTTAGCTACCTTACAGCAGTTTTCCTGCACGGTAAACCACAGTAGGCACGTTCCATGGAACGTCTTTACAAGGTTATGGTTGTGAGGTGAGGTCATCAATCTGAAAAGCGCTGTAATATTGTTTTACCGAAAAATAAGGGTTTAAAGCCTCTCCTTTAAAGGAAAAAAAGCGGTCGGAAAGCGGAGCATTCCGTCAGGATGGGATGGCGAGGTTTCCTCGCTGGCCTCCAATCGACCAAGAGAGCGGTCGTTTGCGAAGCATGACCTAGGATGGGATGGCGAGGTTTCCGTTCCCTCCGGGACGCTACGCGTTTTGCTCCGCAACATGTAAAGCGGAGCTTTGTGCGAGCAAACGCCATATCCAATCGACCAAGAGAGCGGTCGGAAAGCGGAGCATGACCTAGGATGGGATGGCAAGGTTTCCCGAAGAAAGCAGAGCCGCTCCGAAGTGCGCCATATCCAATCGACCAAGAGAAGAAAAAAATTTCCCTTTTAATCAATCCTCAATGTTTCAAGAAGAGGTAATAATTAATAATTAATTATTAATTATTGAAAAACAGTCTCTAATACCATTTATCAAAAACTTTATTTATTTAGCTTATAATACCATTTTGAAAAAAGAATGTTACGAATAATAAGCACCATAAAAAAACTTTAGATGAAAGTATATTTGACGAAAACAATGATTTAAAACATAATAAATGGTATTAAATATATTCATTATGACTCCTGAATTCTGAATTATGAATTCCAAGAAATACCCTAACTATTTGTAGCAAAGATTTATGAAATTGGTATAATACCAATTAACTATAGAGATGTCACAAATAGTTTCAAACTTTATATAGCAATATGATTTGAGTTGTGAGATATTGGAGATTTTTAGGGAATAGGGAACGGGGAACGGGGAACAGGGTAGAGGGAAAAATGAGTATATATGAATAATATAACTGCTATACTCTATTCTTTTAAGAAACACTTAAATTCTCACATCTGATTCCTGATTGCTATATGTGAAATAATTTCCTGAAATTACTGTAGCATCAAAGTTTTGAGCCTGTAAAATATTAATGCATGATTTTTGACTTTTAACTTCCGTGAAACGGTATAACTTAGCTATATTTAATAGTGCCGACCTACTTATATTATCTCTTAGTCTTACTAATTTAATGGAAAAATAATGACTCTCAAATTTAACCATAAAATATTCTTCCAACCCCTAATTATTTTACTAATTATTGCCATAACTCTAGGAATTGGATTCCGCTTTTTCCACCTTGATAAAAAAGTCTATTGGCATGACGAAGTATTTACTTCTTTAAGAGCTGCAGGTTTTAACCGGACTGATATTGACCGAGAATTATTTCAAAGCCAAATTATTCCGGCTCAACAACTACAAAAATATCAACAAATTCAACCGCAAAGCACTTTTGTAGAAACTCTAAAATCTCTAGCAATTGAAGATCCTCATCATCCACCTTTATACTTTTTAATGACTCGGTTATGGATGCAAAAATTTGGTAGTTCTGTCACCGCATCTCGTAGTTTAGCAGCATTAATTAGTTTATTATCTTTGCCATTAATATATGTTTTAGGTTGGCAACTTTTTAATTCCCATTTAACTGCTTTACTGGCAACTACATTTTTAGCTTTATCGCCTGTTGAAATTTTATTTGCTCAAACGGCAAGACAATATAGTTTAGTTACTGTTTTGATTATTGGTAGTAGTATTTTATTATTGCAAGCTTTAGATTCTCGAAGCTGGAAAAAATGGGGATTATATAGTATTGTTTCTGCCATTGGTTTATATACCCATTTGTTTTTTTGTTTAACTCTTATCTCCCATGGAATATTTGTGATTTGCAATTGGTTTTTGTCAAATTATGTAGCAATCATTTCCTCTAAAAACAAATCTAATTTATCAAAAGTTCAAATTTTAATTCAAAGGTTACCTCTGGATTTTTTCATTGCCTCAGTAGCAATAATAATTCTCTATATTCCTTGGATAGTCATAGTAATTAATAATCTGCAAAGAGTGTATGATGCAACAAATTGGGCAAGAGTATCAGTCAGCTTTGATTTTTTAGTAAAAAAGTGGATTTTGAGTTTTTCATGTATGTTTATTGACCTAGATTTTGGTTTTAATAATATCGGCACATATTTACTCAGATTGCTATTTTTAATTATTATTGCTTGGGGAGTTTATAAAGTTTGTTGTTTTTGTAGTCTTTCGACAAAATTATTTATCCTAACTTCTATTTTTGTACCTTTAATAATATTGGTCATACCAGATTTGCTAGGGGGTGGACAACGCTCTGCTGTCACCCGTTATCTACTTTTCTGTTTTCCAGCAATATATTTATCAGTTGCTTATTTATTGGCAAAGTATTTAGGTCGGGAAAATGCTACTTTATTCGGCGAGCAAAAATACTGGCGGGTAGTTTTAGCAATGTTGTTAACTGCTAGTATTGCATCTTGTACCGTAAGTGCTTTTTCTGATACTTGGTGGAATAAAAGTATAAGTTATTTTAATGCGGAGATTGCCAAAAAAGTTAATGCTACCGACTCTCCAATATTATTGAGTGATGTGGGCAATAATTATACTAATACGGCAAATTTGATTTCACTAAGTTATATATTAGATGATGATGTTCGACTATTGTTGTTGAGTCAGTCGCCTAATTTAGAAATGGTTGGAGATGAGTTGGAGATATTTGTATTTCGACCTTCTATGAGACTGCAAGAAGCAATACAAGGAAAGCAATGGGAATTTGAGTCTATTGTAGATGGGGAATTGTGGAGAGTGAAGAAAAGGTAGGAATAAAATTATGGTGAAACTGTTGATGAAAAATCATCTTATATTTAGTATTAGTATGGCTATGTTAGATAATTGTAGGTTGGGTAGAACGAAGTGTTAGGGTTGCTTATCCGTAGGATAAACCCAACAAAAATATTAGACATCTCCAGAAAAGAGGGAGCAGGGAGAGGGGAGAAAGGATTGATAATTTCTGTAGGATAATTTATTTTATTTTTTCTTATTGGAGATGTCTATAGGAAAACGTTGGGTTTCGTTCCTCAACCCAACCTACATAATTTGAATATTTTTGAGTATAGATACATCAAAATTCCCAGAAAAAAACATAATTAACTCCTGAAAAAATTATATTGTTTGTAGTTGCGCTTTAGCGCCAAATATATGTTTAGCGCTAAAGTATAAATAAAGTATCGAAACTGGGTTTGTATTAGTACCCTACTATGCTGACATCTTTCTTCCACAAACCCGGTTTCTTATCATAATCCAAATTTTAAGCTTTTGTTTTATTTAACTCATCCAAAGATTTTTCTAGCATATCTAATTCTTCTATATATTCAGATAACCTAGTTTGATAAACCTGCAAATTTGAGCAAATTTTCTCTGCTTCTCCTCCCTTACTTTCTCGTTGCCAAACTAAAGCTTCAAGTTCTGATTGAAATTTATTTGTGTAATCTTTGATTTGCATTTCTGCACTGCGAAAGTCTTCCTTAACTTGCTGTTGTATGACTAAATCAATTAATGCAGCACTATCTACAATTTGTTCATCAATTCTGGTGCAAATTAATTCTGAAATTGCCTGTAAGTCTACTTCAAAACTTTTGACTTCCACATCGACAAAATATACTTCATCGTCTTCGCATTTTCGCTTTCTTACCTCTTGTCTTTGTTCTATATATTTGATTCTCTCCAGAATTTTATCCACCTTCTCATCAATCATTCCTTCAAAATTGAGATGAGGAATAATAATCGGATTAATGTTTAACTCTATTCGCAAAGATTCGCCCAGGTAATCAGAAAGCTGATTAGATATTACTTGAATTTTTATTTGTATATCTGTTGCTAAATCTTCCCGAAGTAGTTGTGCTTTAGCGCCAAATATATGTTTAGCGCTAAAGTATAAATAAAGTATCGAAACTGGGTTTGTATTAGTACCCTACTATGCTGACATCTTTCTTCCACAAACCCGGTTTCTTATCATAATCCAAATTTTAAGCTTTTGTTTTATTTAACTCATCCAAAGATTTTTCTAGCATATCTAATTCTTCTATATATTCAGATAACCTAGTTTGATAAACCTGCAAATTTGAGCAAATTTTCTCTGCTTCTCCTCCCTTACTTTCTCGTTGCCAAACTAAAGCTTCAAGTTCTGATTGAAATTTATTTGTGTAATCTTTGATTTGCATTTCTGCACTGCGAAAGTCTTCCTTAACTTGCTGTTGTATGACTAAATCAATTAATGCAGCACTATCTACAATTTGTTCATCAATTCTGGTGCAAATTAATTCTGAAATTGCCTGTAAGTCTACTTCAAAACTTTTGACTTCCACATCGACAAAATATACTTCATCGTCTTCGCATTTTCGCTTTCTTACCTCTTGTCTTTGTTCTATATATTTGATTCTCTCCAGAATTTTATCCACCTTCTCATCAATCATTCCTTCAAAATTGAGATGAGGAATAATAATCGGATTAATGTTTAACTCTATTCGCAAAGATTCGCCCAGGTA
>NZ_JAAHGT010000304.1:0-3396 GCF_010672385.1 Okeania sp. SIO2F4 | reverse complement strand
TTTGTTCTATATATTTGATTCTCTCCAGAATTTTATCCACCTTCTCATCAATCATTCCTTCAAAATTGAGATGAGGAATAATAATCGGATTAATGTTTAACTCTATTCGCAAAGATTCGCCCAGGTAGGTAGAAAGTTGATTAGATATTACTTGAATTTTTGTTTGTATTTCTGTTGCTAAATTTTCCCGAATTGTGGTTCCTTCCCGAATCATTTTATCTTGCACATCTACCCACAAATTCTGAATATGAGGGGAGCAGTATTCATTGACTGTTTTTATCAACTTTTCAGCATCTTTCTCTTCCTTAAATCGGACTTTATAAAAATTTTTTGACTCCTGTTGCTTGACTTGATTGAAAAAATTATCGAATCTTTTAAAAATTGCTTTGAGTAAACCACCCTTTGACTTAGTTTGTTCCTCAGATTTTGACTTGTCAGATATTGAATTAGCCAACTGTTCAATTTCTGTTTTTATCTGCTCTTTAGCATCCGTAGCAAATAATTGTAATTCTTGCCCAAACCTTTCAATTAATTTTTTTTCCTGTTGCTTAACTAACTTTTTTACTTCTAAAACCTGCTGATTAGCATTATCAGCTTTTTCCGCATATTCTTGAACGTTTTGTTTCAGAGTTTCCAGTTCAATTTCCCATCCTTGAATTTGAGTATTGAAACTATCCTCAATCCCGTTAACTACTTTTTCCAGCCTTGCCAAAACATCCTCTAAAAGATTCACTCCAGAATTTTGAGTAATAGTCTGAATTACCATTTTTTCTATTTCTGGAATTCCACTACCTATTAATGCTTGAGAAGCAATTTTATGAGCAGGTGGTGTAATTAAATAACCATCTTCATTTTTTTGAGAATATTGGGAACTGAAGAACTTTTGAAAATCCTCAATTTGACCTGCGGTTGCTTTACCACTATTAATTAATTTGGCTAAAAGTCCCTGTCGAGAACTAGCAGGATAAATTTCTGGATTAGAAAAACCAAAACTACTTAACTCTCCTTTTAATTCATTAATAACTTCAGGAATTTCTCGGTCTCTTTCTCCTTTTAAATCAACTTTGTTCAGGATAAAGTAAACCTTACCTGCATTTTTAGATAGTATTTCCTGACGATTTTCTACAACTTCCTTGAATAAGTCAGAAACAGCATTATCTTTGTAGGAAGTGTAATCTAGAATAAATAGAATTGCGTTACAAGTTCGCAAAGCTTCTAATGCAGTTTGCTTTAATTTTACAGTATTAAAATTAGCCGACTCCCACTCATTCGGACCGGGAGTGTCGAGTAGAGAAAAACCTGCTAATGAGGGAATTTGACTAATAGCTTCTATGGGATGTTCCACTTCAAATCTGATTGTTTTATCGGGATTATTTTTTTCCCGAATTTCTCTGGTACGTTCTAAAAATTTCTGTTGAATTTCTCCTGCACTTCCTGCAACTAAAATTACAGGTTGATCCTTAAGTTCGCGATATTCTAAAAGTCTGGGAGTTGCCCCATGAGAAATATGTTTAATATCGGTTCGACAAATAGTACAAGCTGCATTTTCACTAGCTAAAATATCCGCCCCAATTACAGCATTAAGAAATGTACTTTTACCAGCTTTCATAGCTGCGACTACTGCTACTTGATACTTTTGCTCTTGCAAATTTTGTAGAGTTTGAACGAGATTATTTTCAACAGCTTCTAATCCTTGAGTCTTATCTCCCTCTGTGAGTTTACCCCGCCGAAATTCTTGCAGGAATTGTAAAATTTTACTTCCAGTTTGATTAATTCTGTTGTGTAGTTGTTGAAAATTTTGAGAGAACATATTTTGATAATTTTGGTTCATGGTAGGTGGTTGTTGATAATTTAATTCTAGGGGTTGATGATTAGGTGAAACGATTTTCTGCAGCGGTTCAAATTCTTGATGCCAAATCAAAGATTTCGTAATTTCATCTTGAGCATAAATCTTGACTTTGCTGATTAATTTGAGTTGCAAATGCTCAATAATTTGCCTAATTCGCTGAATAAGTTTGTCTGGGGTAGGAATTTTTTTCCCTTTAACAATAACTTCTAAAACTCCCTGATTGAAAAAACTTTTGGTTTTCATTCCATCAGTTATAAGTAAGTAGTCTAGCATCTCCCTAACTGCTTCAGCATTTCCTTGTTTTGCCAGTTCTATGACTTTTGCAGAATCGGAAGTTAGATAATTATTTTCCATTGAATCTTCTCCTAGAATTTATGTCAAAACGAGAGGAAATAAATTGTTGATTCTGGGAATTAACAAGCTGTTGCTGTTGAATCGCCAAAACTTTATTTCGAGCATAATAATAACTGGAAATAAGAATTAATTCTTCGTTGACTTCACAGAGAACTTCGTTAGTAACATCTACTGCTTCTCGAAAACTTTGTAAAGCAGGAATTGAAGGTTCTCTATCAATATCTGCCATTAGTAAAATTAGATGTTGCTGTAATCTTAACGCCAAACGTAGACAATCTTTCTCCACTTCGTCTAAAGCTTTTTGTCGGATTAAATCTTGAATTTGCTTTTGACTTTTATCAGCTAATTCATAATATCTTTGCTCCAATGCTGCATATTTTTCAGATAATTCATTAGCAATTTTGCGGTGATATTTTGCTGCTTGTCTATCTTTTTCTCCTACTGCATGAGTAGTAAAAGCTCCTGCAATAGCTCCTACTGCTAAACCTAATGCGCCAATAATAAAAGGTAAAACCATAAATTAACTCCTGGAAAAATTATTCTTGTTTGTAGTTGCGCTTTAGCGCCAAATTTAGAAAATGTTGGGTTTTGTTCCTCAACCAAACCTGCATAATTTAAGGATAATTGTAGGTTGGGTAGAACGAAGTGAAACACAACAAAAACATTGAGAAGCAATAATATTATGTTGGGTTTTGTTCCTCAATCAAAACTAAATAATTTAAGGATAATTGTAGGTTGGGTAGAACGAAGTAAAACACAACAAAAACATTGGAAAATATTTGGTTTTTTCCCTCTACATAATTTGAATATTTTTGAGTTTAGATGCACCAAAAATCCCAGAAAAAAATAACGATATTATGTTGGGTTTTGTTCCTCAACCAAACCTGCATAATTTAAGGATAATTGTAGGTTGGGTAGAACGAAGTGAAACTCAACAAAAACATTGAGAATAATATTATGTTGGGTTTCGTTCCTCAACCAAACCTACATAATTTAAGGATAATTGTAGGTTGGGTAGAACGAAGTGAAACTCAACAAAAACATTGAGAATAATATTATGTTGGGTTTCGTTCCTCTACATAATTTGAATATTTTTGAGTTTAGATGCACCAAAAATTCCAGAAAAAAAATAATGATATTATGTTGGGTTTTTCTGCTGGAAATGCTCCGCAAACGTCCCTCAACCCAACCTA
>NZ_JAAHGT010000303.1 GCF_010672385.1 Okeania sp. SIO2F4 | reverse complement strand
TCTCCTGACTCCCATCTCCCATCTCCTGACTCCTGCATCCCATCTCCTGACTCCTCCCTAATTTTTTCTAAATGTTCAACCGGACATGATATAACTTCACATTTTTCAATTGTATTAAATAGCGATCTCCATTTGAAACCATTCAATGATGGCACTCACACTTTTTCTATCTCTATCTTTAAATAGACATTTCTCGATATTCAATATTCCTGTTCTAAAATCCTTGTAGAGACCTTGCATGGAAACTCTCTACATTTTTGGGATATGTCTATTTTGAATGATTCCTAGAAAATTTAAGCCTTTCTTATAGGGACTTTTAGGCATTCTTATGTAACAAATTAAAACCACTTGGAACTTGCTTATGATCGTGCAAGACTCTTTATGATTATTCAAAATAAGTTTGCAATGCTTTTTTGCCTCACGATCGCAATCACCTAATAATTCAAACAAACTCATCATCACTACTGATATGTTTCACTAATTTACCTAACAAAATTCACATATTATGAAGATCCAGATCACACTATAACTCAGGAAAATTACGGATGATAGTAATATCTTGAGGATCAGACAAAAAACTCAAGAAACCAAACGTCAACATCTACTTTTTCAGGGAAAATCAAGCCATGACTATTTCACAATTCATCCAAAAAATTTCCATGACTGTTGCTGGAACCGCTATCGTTGCCCTTAGTAGTACCACTACTGCTCAAGCAATTTCCATTACTCCTACTAGTAACGGCAATGATTTGGTTGAGGAAATTCTCGGCAGTGGTATTACAATTGCACCAAATTCTATTAAATACACTGGTGCTGCTGGTGCTTCGGGATTATTCACTGATGGATTATCTTCTGGTATTGGCATTGATAGTGGTATTATTCTGACTACAGGTTCGGCAGTTGATGCAGAAGGTCCTAATTATTCTGACCAGAAAACTACTAGAAATGGCTTGCCTGGAGATCCTGATTTGGATGAGTTGATTCCTGGATATAGCACTCAGGATGCCACAATTGTGGAATTCGATTTTGAAACCGAAGGAGGCAATGTTTTCTTCAATTATGTATTTGCCTCGGAAGAATACATTGAATGGACAAATTCTAAGTACAATGATGTCTTCGGTTTCTTCCTAAATGGAGAGAATGTGGCTCTGATTCCTGGTACGTCTACTCCAGTTGCGATTAATACAGTGAATGGGGGTGAACCTCTAGGAACTAATGCTAGTTACCCAGAATATTTCAATAATAATGATTTAGATAATGGTGGCGGTCATTTTGATATTGAGTATGATGGTTTTACCAATGTCTTTACTGTCAAAGCTTTGGGATTGGAGGCTGGAACTCATAGAATGAAGTTAGCGATCGCTGATGTGGGAGACCAGCAGTGGGATTCGGCGGTGTTTATTGAAGCTGGAAGTTTTTCTGATATGTCCGATCATGCTCCTGAATTGCTTCAAGATGTGCCTGAACCTTCTGTATTAATAGGGTTATTTGCAGTTGGTTTTGCTGGTTCATTGCTTCGGAAAAAATTAATCAAGTCTGACAATTAATTTCTCCAACCTAGTGAAGATAAGATTTTTCCGTGGCACAGATTGAAAAAATCGCGTTTAACCTAGACAGAGCAATTTTTTTAAACATGGCGGCAAAATAATAGCTACAAGTTTTGCCAAGTAATAATAGGATAATTAGCGACCGAACTCCGTTCCGCTTACGCGACCGAAACACTTCTTTCTCCTAGTACATTCTTTCTTTATTTTCTGTCTCCTGCATCCCATCTCCTGACTCCTAAATCTTGACTCCCATCTCCCATCTCCTGACTCCTCCCTAATTTTTTATAACTGTTCAACCGGACATGATGTAACTTCACATTTTTCGCTTTCATACACTACAATTGTATTAAATAGCGATCGCTATTTAATACTCTTCAATAATCGCACTCACGCTTTTTATCTCTTTAAATAAATAGACATTTCCCAATATTCAATATTCCTGTTATCACATCCTTGTAGAGACCTTCCATGGAAGGTCTCTATTTTTTTTTACATATGTCTACTTTGAGTAATTTCTGTAAAAATAAAGCCTTTTTAAGAGGGACATTCAAGCAGTTTTGTACAATTATATTAATTCACCAAAGCTTAATCATATCAAAGAAATTAACAATTATTTAACATGAATTTGCGGCTTTTTTTTATTGCGATCAAAATCACATAATAGTTCAATAAAACTCATCATAACTACTTATTTGTTTCACTAATTTACCTGGTAAAATTCACAGACGATCAAGATCTAGGTCACACCATAAATCCGGAAAATTACGGATGATAGAAATATCTTGAGGATGAGATAAAAAACTCAAGAAACCGATATCAACATCTACTTTTTTTAGGAACAATTAAGCCATGAATATTTCAGGGGAAACTGCAATCTCTACCGTAAACAATGAGCTACACATCGCCCAGGAAGACAGTGCTTTCACAGATGCTGAAGTTCTACTTGATAGCGAAAATGTACTCAACGATAATGGCAACGGAGAAGACACAGACCCAAATAACGATCCATTAACCGTAACTGCAGTTAATGGTAACAGCAGCGACATTGGTCAAGAAATTAGCCTACCATCAGGAGCATTACTCACATTAAACAGTGATGGCACATATAGCTACGACCCCAACGGTCAGTACGAAAGTTTAGGCTTAGGAGAAACAGCCACAGATAGTTTTACCTACACCATCAGCGACGGCAACGGTGGTACAAGTCAAGCCACAGTTACAATTACAATTAATGGAAGAAATGATCCACCTGTAGCAGAAAATGACAGTAACAGCACAGATGCTGATGTTGTACTTGAGAACGAAAATGTACTTAACGATAATGGCAATGGAGAAGACACTGACCCAGACAGCAATGACACTTTAGTTGTAACAGAAGTTAACGGCAACAGTAGTGATATTGGTCAAGAAATTACTCTCCCATCAGGAGCGTTACTGACATTAAATAGTGATGGCACATATAGCTACGACCCCAACGGTCAATACGACAGTTTGCTAGTCGGAGAAACAGCAACAGACAATTTCACCTACACCATTAGTGATGGCAACGGTGGCACAAGTACAGCCACAGTCACAATTACTGTTAATGGTCAATTAGAAGAAACTCCCACCAACAACCCCCCTGTAGCTGAAGACGACAGTGCCATCACAGATGCTGATGTTGTACTTGAAAACGAAAATGTCCTGGTGGGAGACACTGACCCAGACAACGACCCCTTAACCGTCACAGAAGTTAACGGCAACAGCAGCGATATTGGTCAAGAAATTACTCTCCCATCAGGAGCATTACTGACATTAAATAGTGACGGTACATATAGTTATAACCCCAATGGTCAATACGACAGTCTGCTAGTGGGAGAAACAGCAACAGACAATTTCACCTACACCATTAGTGATGGTAACGGTGGCACAAGTACAGCCACAGTCACAATTACTGTTAATGGTCAATTAGAAGCACCTCCCACCAACAACCCTCCTGTAGCAGAAAATGACAGTGCCATCACAGATGCTGATGTTGTACTGGAGAACGAGAACGTTCTAGTGGGAGACACAGACCCATACAACGACCCCTTAAGCGTCACAGAAGTTAACGGCAACAGTAGTGATATAGGTCAAGAAATTACTCTCCCATCAGGAGCATTGCTGACATTAAGATGATATTCTGTTCGGACAACAGGGTGACGATCTACTGATGGGTGAGAATGGCGATGACCAAATTGTTGGTGACCCCAGTTCCAATTCTTCAGCAGAGGAAATAGGAGAAGATTCTGTGAATGGAGGTCGGGGTAACGATGTTATTGAAGGCAGTCGTGGAGACGATCTAATTAATGGTGGTAAACAAGATGATTTCGTCTATGGTGGTAAGGATAATGATTTAATCTTTGGCGACCAAGGTGACGATACTCTCTTAGGAGAGGCAGGAGATGACACAATTTATGGTGGCAACAATAGTGTTATTGATGCTGATGTGTCAGGAAAAGACTTGATTTCTGGCGGTGCCGGAAATGACTTTCTAAGTGGGAACTATGGTGCAGATACTATTCTTAGTGGTACAGGTAATGATATTGCACGAGGTGGTAAGGATGATGACATTTTATATGGTCAAGCAGGAGACGACCTGCTGTTTGGCGATGGGGGTAATGATACTATCTGCGGTGGTGAGGGCAATGATACTATCTATGGTGACAACCCTGAACTTTCAGCAGCAGTTGGTACACAAGGTTTCCAAGATGTTTTATTAGGAGGTATGGGAAATGACCTAATATTTGGTAATCAAGGTCAAGACTTATTATTGGGTGAAGATGGTGATGACCTGCTCAATGGTGGGGCAAATGATGATACTTTAACTGGGGGTAGTGGTAGCGATCGCTTCCTACTCAACGTTGGTCAAGGTTCAGATATCATCACCGACTTCAATATTAATGAAGATTGGCTAGTTTTGGGTGATGGATTAGTTTTAGATGAACAACGCCTAACTATTGAGGCAGTTGCTAATAATACCCAAATATTCTGGGATAATCAACTTTTAGCTACTTTAGAAAATACAGTAACTACCCCAGAAGAAATCACAACTAAGTTAACTACTATCAATGATTCTTCTTTCTTCTAATCAGATGATAGAATAGTCTCCTGGAGTGAGAAGTATTTAAGCCAAATTAATTGTGCATTACAGCGCTTTTCAGTTGAGTAGACCACTAAACTCATTGTTAGGAGTCAGGAGTCAGAAGTCAGGAGTCAGGAGTCAGGAGTTAGGAGTTAGTATCATTGTGGTTTATTCATATGAAAACCGCTGTAACTTCTCACTCTGTTAGCCTTAGTATACAATTAGATTAGATCGGGATTTACGCATGAGGTAGGAAAAACTAGGATTTGAGATTGCTTCCCTGTCGGTCGCAATGACAAAAATACGTTGTACTACGTAAGTCCTATAGAAGCCATTTGGTATCTATTTAACAAGTTACAAATCGAATGGCCATCTGGGTTTTATGATTCTGGCAGTCATTTTTCATATTACTGAGGTACAGTTGTTTTTCTTCTTTTATATTCCCTATTCCCTACTCCCTACTCCCTAAAACCAAGGAATTTTGTACCTCACCAGTATGGGAACTGCTATAGTGATATTCATCACTCAAAATCACTCATCTACTTCACTTTGTTGTTTTAAATAGCTCACTCTCTCCATACCAAAAAATCACCTTCATTTTACTTATAGCTCACCACCATCCCCAGAAATTAGGGAGATAATTAAAGTGTAAAGTTAAAAATTTAAAAACTCAAGGAGGCAAAAACAATCAAAAATCAACTTTCCCGATCGCTGGTTTAACTAACTCTTTTTAATTCCAAGTAATTATAATACCACTGTTGAATTCAGTAAAATTTTACTAGACTTCAAACCCACACTTGGATTCTTTATTTTCCATAAGCTGGTAAAATCAGTCCGATCGGGGTTGCATAATTTTTAATAATTGGTATAAATTACTTTAATCTAATACTTTAATCTAATACCATTTTTGCAGAATTTTTGCAAAGGCCAAGCTTTTCTGATAGAGAATTTTGATTAATTGATAATGGATAATTACCTCAAGGAAAACCGTAAGGAAATTGAATATAAGGAAATCACAATTTCTTTTCTTAGTCGATTGGATATGGCATTTAGCGCCCCGCACAACCCGTGTTTTTTCCTTACCGAATGCTTTGAAACATATCGCGTTTGCTTTAGCATGACAAACGGAAAGCGAAACGCGGAGCGACTTGAATTGCAGAGCGGCTCGGAAACCTCGCCATCCCTCTACTGCTTTTTATCCTTAAAAGAAGAGGCTTTAAACCTTTGGGGATTAATTATCAATTATCCATTATTCATTATCCATTGGTAAGGGTTTATTTGTCACAAACATTATAAATTTAAACTTGAATAAAGAACCATGAATCAAGAAATATTTGACCACATTTACTCTAATTTGTCAGACAATGACAAAAATATAATCCAATTGCGCTTATCAGGCAAAAAATATCAAGAAATTGCTCAGTCAATGAGTTTCGATCAATCAAGTGTAGGGAGAAAATTAAAAGCAATAGCAAAGAAGTTTAAATATTCACCAGAATCCAATCTAGAATGGAACGAATATTTGGTACAAATATTCACTCAATATAAACCAAATTTAGTCATTAATGAGTTACAGGAAGATTATGGTTTTCACCAAATTATCATGCCTGGTAGACCGGAAAAACTAGACTCTCCTTTTTATATAGAACGTCATCGAATTAAACGTTGTACTATTGAATCTGAATGTTATGAAGCTATAGAACAACCAGGTTCTTTAGTAAGAATAAAAGCACCAAGTAGAATGGGTAAAACTTCTCTGATGCAAAGGATACAAGCTAAAGCAAAACAAAATACTTATCTTCCTGTGTATCTGAGGTTTGACACTTTAATTGAACCCCAAAATATTAGCAGTATTAATAATTTCATCCAAGCATTTAATAAAAATATCAAAAGTCAGTTGCCTGATGTTAAATCTGGACTAACTTGGGATGATAATAACGCTAAAATTTCTTGTACTCAGGAATTTAAAGAATTATTGATTCATCTCCAGAAAAATGTTGTTTTACTATTAGATGAAGTTAATGAGATTTTCAATTATCCAGAAATATCAAAAAACTTTTTTGCTATGTTAAGAAGTTGGTATGAGGAAAGTAATAACTCGGAAATTTGGGAAAATCTTAGAATGGTAATTGCTTATTCGACAGAATATCATGGTAAATTAGATATTTATCAATCTCCTTTTAATGTGGGCTTACCTATAGAATTAAAAGAATTTACAAAAGATGAGGTAGCTAATTTAACATTTAGACATCAACTTGAAGCAGAAATAGTTAATCCTTTAATGGAGATGGTAGGAGGACATCCTTATTTAGTCAGATTAGGATTGTATAAAATGGTCCAGGATGAATTGAAAATTGAAGAGCTATTAAAAGAAGCTCCTACTGAAAGTGGGATTTATCAAGATCATTTAAGTATGCTTTTAGAAATCATGGAGGAGAATCCAAAAATCAAAGCAGTTTTTTGCGAAATATTAAAAGCTAATTCTCCGGTGCGTTTACCTAATAAAAATAGAGAGGTACGTCAATTAGAAGCTATGGGATTAATTACAATTAAAGGTGATTTGGCTGAACCTCGTTGTCAGTTATATCAACAATATTTTCAGTATTGTCTATCTTAATTAGACTTCTTACAGAAGTCAGGGAATAGGGAATAGCGGTGCGACCCCGCGACGACGAAAGTCGCAAGGGAACGCGCACCAAGAGAGGGAATAGGGAATAGGGAGATGAAATTGTTTATTTTAGATCTTGAATTGATTTAATTAAAACTTTTGCAAGAGCTCTATTGAAAGTCAGGAAGTAAAAAAGAAGGAAAAAGGAAAAAAAATGGTACCTGGAGGGAGTTTACGAGCAAATGACCCTACTTATGTAGTAAGAAAACAAGATATAGAACTATTTGAAAACCTCCTAGCTGGCGAATATTGTTATGTATTTAATGCTCGTCAAATGGGTAAATCTAGTATGCGAGTAAGAGTGATGAAAAAATTACGCTCCCAAGGTTGCAAATGTATCCCAATTGACATGACTAGATTAGGTGTTTCAATTAAAGAAGAATCTTGGTATGAAGGTTTTTTAGGAGAAATATTCTATGGATGTGATTTGCCTAATAGTATCAATTATCAAGACTGGAGAGCCAGTCATCAAAACTTAAATAATATCCAACTTTTTGCTCGGTTTATTGAAGAAATTTTATTTGTTAATTTTCCTTATCCTCAAAAAATATATATTTTTCTTGACGAAATTGATGTGCTAGTTAAATTACCATTGGAGATGCGAAATGATTTTTTTGCTTTTATTCGCTCTTCTTATAATCGCCGGGCTGAGGAGGGAAAAGATGATTATCATCGGTTGATTTTTGCTTTTGTTGGAGTGGCGACTCCAGATGATTTAATTAGAGATCCAAAACGGACTCCTTTTAATATTGGTCATCCCATTGAATTAACAGAATTAAAGTTTGAAGATGGAAAAAATTTAATTAAGAGTAAGAAATTAGATGAAATAGTAGAAGAGCCAGAAGTTGTTTTAAAAAAAGTTTTTGATTGGACTGGAGGTCAACCTTTTTTAACTCAGAAACTTTGTCAAATTATTGTTGATTATGCAGAGGATTCTGAACCGGATGTCGATAAGTTAGTAGAAGAATATATTTTGACTTATTGGGAAGAGAAAGATAATCCCACTCATTTTAAATATATGCACGATTATTTAGTTAATCATGTTGAATTTGCACCTCAGTTATTGGGACTATATCAAGAAATTCTGCAAAAGGGAGAAATTCAAACTGATGATAGTCCAGTACAAATGGCTCTACGATTGTCTGGTATAGTAATTAAAAGAGAAAAGAAATTAGTTGTTTTTAATAAAATTTATCGGAAAATTTTTAATGAAGATTGGGTAGAGGAAAAATTAGCAGAAAAGTTAGCAAATTTAGAAAATAATCTGGATAATTCTCAGGCTAAACCTCAAGCTCAACCTAAAACATTAGGAATGAGTTTAGGTATTGCTGGTTTTGTGGGAGTAGGCGTGATTATTTTGAGAACTTTAGGTTTACTACAATCATTTGAATTAAATGAGTACGATCGCTTAATGCGATGGCGACCTTCAGAGCCACCAGATCCTCGTATTTTAATTGTTGAAGCTACGGCAAAAGATATTAATAAATATGGAATTAGTAATAGTTTAACTGATGAAAATTTGGCTAAGGTAATAACTAAATTAGAAACTCATAAACCTGCCATTATTGGTTTAGATTATTTACGAGAAAAACCTTTACCTTCTGAGTCTGGTTATCAAAAATTATTAACACTTTTGAGTAATAATCACAAAATAGTTGCTGTTTGTAGAGTTAGAGATAGCAAGAATGAACCTAGTACCAAACCTCCTAAAGAGGTATCAGAAAAACGCTTAGGTTTTATCGATCTTCTCCTAGATCCTGGTCAAATTAATATTGTCCGTCGGCACTTAATGTTTCAGAACAAAAAAGAAGGAAATCCTTGTCAAACAGAATATTCATTGAGTGTTAAAGTTGCTCTTAATTATTTGGAAACTAAAGGCATTCAAGAGGAAGATGCTCCCCGAGGGTTTGTCAAAATAGGACAGTTTTTTTTCAAAGACCTTGTAGAAGGACAAGGTTTTTATCAAAAAATTGACATTGGTGGAATTCAAGTTTTACTTAATTATAGAAACTCAGATAGGGTTCCTAATAAAGTTTCTGATTCTATTACTATTTCGGATGTTCTCAATAATAATTTTGATGAATCTTTAGTTAAAGATAAGATTGTACTCATTGGTAATACAGACCCAGATGGTAGTGACAATTTTTATACTCCTTATAGTTTTCAAGCGGTTTCTCAAAAGCAAATGGCTGGAGTTATTGTACACGCGCATCAGGTAAGTCAAATTATTAGTGCAGTTTTAGATGGAAGACCTTTAATTATATTTTGGGATAGGTGGGTAGACTGGTTATGGATTTTAGGTTGGTCTGCTGTTGGTGCTGTAGTAGGTAGGTATTTTCATCAAGTTTTATTGTTTGTCTTTTTTATAGGAGGAAATATTATGGTTTTATACTTGGTTAGTTGGATTTTTTTAACTCAAGCTTTTGTCGTACCCCTGGTGCCATCTGTTTTTGCATCTATTATAACTGGTGTCAGTGTTTTCATAAATTTTGAGAGAAGTCCGCCTCCATTAACTGATAATTGATAGGGACGATCGTATAGTGTTCCACACCCCTACTGCTAGTATACAGGTAATACTTCTTTGA